>JBDKRX010000089.1:0-18443 GCA_039683175.1 Phycisphaerales bacterium | reverse complement strand
AGTGCTGCCAACTTCCGGAGCGATTGCCACATTGTGGCGGCGGCGCACTCGAGCAATCGACCGCAGCCGCCGAGGAACAGCGTGTCGCCCGTATACACGATCCCCGGCTCGCCCTCACCCTCCGGCGGGACATAGTAGCAAACCGATGTGCGTGTATGCCCCGGCGTCGCAAGCACTTCGACTCGGACCTCGCCCAACGTCAACTTCTCGCCACAGGTCACGGTGCGGTCGGAGGCCGGGATGAGACTGAGATCGACTCCGATCACGTCACAGCGGGTCTTGGATCGAAGCTCCGCGGCGCCGCCGGCGTGGTCCCAGTGGTGGTGCGTCAGCAGAACGGCTGCCAGGGACAGACCCTGCTCTCCCAGGGCGCGCAATACGACGGATGCGTCGCCGGGATCGACGGCGAACGCACGATCTCGCCCGCACCGGTGCAGATAGATGAGGTTGTCGCCGAGCGCCGGAATCGCAGTCACTCTCGCCATGATCCGCAGCCTTTCTGATTTACCCGTTCGTCTGGTTGTCCGATCCTTGCCCACGATCCGCTCACCCGCCTGCCGCATCCGCCGTCCCTGAGCGTATCGGCCGGGCTGTCGTGCGTCAAGGCCGCTGCGACGCCTGCGAGGGGGTCCTTGGCGATGTTCGTTCAGTTTGATACTCTGGATCGTGGTGGGCTATTGTGTGTGGTCTGGGGTAAACCCGAGTTGATACGTGAAGTTTCCGAGTCAAGTGCCCTCGAAGAGATGACGAATCAGGCAGCAAGTCCAGGATTCAGCGGTGGGTCCCACGGACAGACCAGCAGGAATGTCATTTCGGCGACTTCCCTTTCGTGTGGACGGATCGCTTCGGGGCGCCAGGATCTGCAAAAAGGAGACCAGGATGAGCGAGTTGGAGCCGACAGTGTTTATTGTCGACAGCGATGTGGAGGTTCACCGCGAGGTTCGGCGGCTCATGGAGTCCGTCCGCCTGCGCGTGGAGACATATGTCACGACACAGGCGTTTGCGGAGCGACACGACCCAACGCGGCCGGGCTGCCTGATCCTGGAGGTTCGCATGATCGGGATGAGCGGGATCGAACTCTTTCGCCGGGTACGCAAAGAAGGGAACCCGATTCCAGTGATCTTCCTGACGGAACATGGGGACATTCCCATGGCGGTTCAGGCCATGCGGGAAGGGGCCTTCCATTTTCTGCAGAAGCCGTTCAACGCGCAGTACCTGCTCGACCAGACGCAGGCGGCCATCGCGCGGGACCTGCGATACCGCAGGGAGGAACTGGAAAGACAGGCGATGATTGCCCGCTTTGAGAATCTCAGCGCGAGAGAACAGGAGATCCTGGTCCAGATCATGGCCGGCAAGACCAACAAGGCGATGGCCCGTCAGTTCGGTGTGGCGATCAAGACCGTGGAATTCCACCGGGCCAACATCATGAAGAAGGCGGGCGTGGAGAACGTGGCTGAACTTGCCTGCCTTCTGCTCCGAAGCGGGTGGGACAAACAGGTGTGTCGAAACCACGAGCGGCCCTGAGTCCGGCAACCGTGGTTTACCCGAGTGGGTCCCTGGAAATTCCCAATGAAGACCGTCGCATCGTCTGTCGATTCCATGAGTGTCTTCAGCGGTGCGGTCGTGCGGAGGTCGTGACATCCACAGGATTCCGGCGGTTGCAGCGTCCTACGTCACGACAGAGTATCGGTTGTGCGGGCAAACACATGTGAACTTAGGCGAAACAAGAGAGGATGAAGGAGTGACGACGATGGCGGCAGTAGCAGAGGCAAAGTGCAATCGGACAACAGACAGTCTTAAGAACGACAGCAAGTACCTGACTTTCGCCCTGGGGGCGGAGGAATACGGGCTGGAGATTCTCAAGGTCCGCGAGATCATCGGGTACATGGACATCACCGCCGTGCCCCAGACGCCATCCTATGTCAAGGGCGTCGTCAATCTCCGTGGCCAGGTGATCCCCGTGGTGGACCTGCGGGCCAAGTTCGGCATGGAAACGACCGAGGTCACCGACCAGACCTGCATCATCGTCGTCGAGATCAGCCAGACCGGCCGCAAGTTCAATACCGGAATCATCGTAGACCGTGTCCAAGAGGTCCTCGACATCGCCGGCACCAACATTGAGGAACCTCCTCAGTTCGGCGCCTCCGTCGACACCGATTTCATTCTCGGCATGGCCAAGGTCGGGGAGTCAGTCAAGATCCTGCTGGATATCGACAGGGTCCTGCACGCGAGTGATCTGAGCGGAGCAACTGCTCTGGGCGACGATTCGCAGTGACGATCCTTCCGGCGGCAATTTGGCGAAACGTGCCTTGAACCGCTCGAAGCCTTGAACGTGATTCATCTTTCGACGTGGAACGTAGACATCATCGGCTTGAGATCTATCCAGAATGACACCAGACGATGAAACAACCTCGACGGCAACGGTCACCTTGATCGGTGGTCCTACGGTGTCCCTGCGTCTCACGACGCCGGTGACGACGATACCGTCCTCCTGTTCGTACGTATTGCCCCAGGCGACGCATACTTTCCCCGGGGGGGAGCTCTCAAGACGGATCGCTCCGGTGCCCGCCAGCCGGACCTTTGTTTCGCTGCAACCGAAACACCCCATTGCCAGCATGGGCAGACAGAGCCACTGTATGGCCACCGCACCTCTTCTCATCCGACGGTTTCCCCAGGACGCCACAGTTGCCTTCATTTTACAAGTGGTTCCGACAGCCCCTAAATGGGACATTTTACACTGTATAATTCTACCAGTTCGCCGGGGGAGAGTCAAGCCTTATGTCGACCGCAGTGATCCGGATGTTGACGTCGGCAGTGCACGATCGGAGGAAGGGTGTGTTATGAGACACACTGATGTGGTTATGCCTTCACTTCTGTGTCTGGTGCTCGTGAACAGTGCGGCAGTGCTGGCGGACGATGCCGCTCAAGAGTCTGCACCGCGTGTCGTCAACTCGCCGGATGTCGAGGAACGCGAGGCAACTGCGCAGGACCCTCTCGACCGGGGTACTTTGACCGGTGGATTCTGGGACCTGAGTGATGAACTGGCCAGCCATGGGATCGAGGTTACCCTCGGGGCCACCAACGTCTATCAGGCCAACGTCAGGAACGGCCTTGACACCCATCAGAAGTCGGGGCGGCTCTCGGGTAGCTACGATCTGGAGATTGCGACAGACCTTGAGAAGCTGCTTGGCGTCGCGGGTTTGGGTCTGTTCGTCCACGGGGAAGGCGGCTGGCCTGACGCCGAAGGGATCGACGAAGCCATGGTGGGTAGTGTCTTCGGTGTGAATGCCGACGCCGGAGGCGATCGCAGCCTTGATATCGTTGAAACCTTCTTTGAATGGAATCAGGCGGATGGTTTCCTCACGCTCAAGGTTGGTAAGATGGACTTCGCGGGCGTGTTTGACACAAGCGAATATGCCAATGACGAGACAAGTCAGTTCCTCAACGGCGCTTTAGTCAACAACCCGACGATTCCGTTTCCCGACTACTGCCTTGGGGCAATTGTCTCTGCGAATTTGACGGATGCATGGCACGTTGCGGCCGGGATGGGGGATGCGGAAGCCGACGGCGGAGAAACGGGCTTTCGGACCACCTTCCACGGCCCGGACTACTTCTTCTATGCCCTGGAGACGGGCTTTCTGGCAGAATTGGCGGCCCCCCAGGGCCCTCTCCCAGGCAATTACCGTCTGGGGCTATGGTATGACCCGCAGCCCAAGGCCCATTCCGACAGCGAGTGCGAGTATCGCGACGATATCGGTGTCTACGCCAGTGTGGACCAAATGCTCCTGAAGGAGAATGATAACCCCGAAGACGGTCAGGGACTGGGGATGTTTGCCCGGTACGGCTACGCCGATGAGAAGCGCAACGACATCAGCGGCTTCTGGAGCATCGGGGTGCAATGCCAGGGGCTTGTCGAAGGTCGCGACGAGGATGTTCTGGGACTGGGCGTTGCCTCGGGCATATTTGGCGACTGTGCCAATGACTCCTTCAAGGCCGACCATGAGAGTGTCGTGGAACTCTACTACCGTGTCCAAGCCTCGCGGTGGATGGCCATCAGTCCCGGTATCCAGTACGTTTCACATCCGGGCGGCGGTCGGGCAACAGACGACGCCGTAGTCGTTGGGACCCGTGCACAAATCGATTTCTGACGTGGACGCGTGAATGTCCAAGTATTCCAACTATGGCTGAATAGTATACCATCAAGCAGGTACGAACTGAAAGGAGACAACTCATGTTAAGAAACGCAAGAGCAGGGAACAGATTTACGCTGTCGGTTCTGGCAGCCGCTGTGGCAGGTGGCGTCGCGGCGTCAGTTTGCCTTGCGGCGACCCCCAAACCCGGCCCCGACGCGGCCATCGCCATACTCAAAGATGGAAATGCACGCTTCGTGGCGGGACAGTCTTCGCATCCACATAGTGACAACGCGCGTTTGGAGCAGGCCGGCACGGAAAACCAGGGGGATTACGCGTATGCGACGGTCATCACGTGCTCGGATTCGCGCGTCCCCGTGGAACGTGTGTTCGATGCGGGTGTGATGGACATTTTCGTCATCCGGGTGGCCGGGAACGTTTGTGACACCGACGAAATCGGGTCCATCGAATATGGTTTGGCCCATGTGCGAACCCCGGTGCTCGTCGTCCTGGGGCACACGCAATGTGGAGCTGTCACCGCGGTGACGCACGCGATTCACGGGACGGGTCACGCCCTGGAGAGAAACATTCCTCCGTTGGTCAACAACATTGAACCGGCCGTCCGCCGCGCCATGGAGAGACACTCGGATGTGCAGGGGGATGCGATTGTTCCCTTCGCCATCGAGGAGAACGTATGGCAGGGCATAGAGGACTTGTTCCTGGCGAGTCCCGCCACCAGAGACCTTGTCAAAAGTGGTCAGGTGAAGGTCGTCGGGGCCATCTATGACGTGGGGACAGGGAAGGTGCAGTGGCTGCCCGAGCAGAACACACTGGATATTCTCCACCGGGTCGAATCCACGCCTGCCAGGGCCATGAATGCCATGGCCGATGAGCATGGCGCACACGCGAGCGCCGATGCCTCTCATGGTGAACAGTCCACGCAGAGTCTGGCCGTCCATCCGGCCTCATCCCATGGAGCCGCAGAGACCGTCCCCGGTCCCGACTCCCATGGAACCGCCGAAGCGTCGGCGTCCCACGAAGCCAGCGCAGCCGACCAGGCGGCCGTCGCGTTGATATTGAGGACTCTCGAAAGCCAGAAACAGGTGGTTCAACAAAACGAGAAGGAAGTCACGCGCGCCGGATGGGGTAACAAGCCATTCTACGGCCTGGCTGGAGCGGTTGTCCTGTTGGCCCTGGGACTGGCTTTGTTCTACTCCAGAACCAAGGACGAACAGGGGCACAGTGCGATGCGGTTGACCCTGGGTTCGAAACTCGTCGGCGGCTTCGGCTTGGTTCTCGTGCTGTTGACGATCGTCGCCGTCTATTCCCTGATTGCCATGGGCGGCATAGGCCGGGAGATTAACGAGCTTGCCGAAGAGAGTGTCCCCCTCACGGACCGAATATCCACGATTGAAACCTGTCAGCTCCAACAGGAGATCGCACTCGAACGCGCATTCCGTTTCGGGGAAGAGAACACCGCCGAGGCCAAGACCCTGTTTACGCAGCAGACCGAACGGTTCGATCAATTGGCGAAACAGGTGGACAAGGAATTAGAAGATGCCGCCAAATTTGTCGAAGACAGGCCGGCGGACACCGAGGTTGTCGCCAAGGAACTCAGCGAGGTAGCGGCTAATCTTGGCGCCATCGGAGCCGAACACAAGACGTTCGATGCCCTGGCTGACAAGGTCCTGCAACTACTGGGCGAGGGAAAGGGTGTTCAGGCTCGCCTTCTCGAGGGAACCATTGAAGAAGCTTCCCAGAAGCTCGATGCTGAAATAGAACGATTCACGGCGAAGATGCAATCACGCGCCGAGGAATCAGGCAAGCTGGCGGAAGCCGATGAGAAGAAAGCCGGGGGCATCATGATCATCATCTCGATGATTACCGTAGCGCTCGGTTTTGTGATGGCTGTGATGCTGACTCGCTCCATCGTAAATCCAGTCCAGCGCATTATTGCCAGCCTGACTGAAGGGGCCGAACAGGTGGCGGCGGCCTCCGGCCAGGTTTCCGCTGCTTCACAGTCGCTGGCCGAGGGGGCCACGGAACAGGCCGCGGGTCTGGAGGAGACCAGTTCCAGCCTGGAGGAGATGTCCTCGATGACCAAGCAGAACGCCGACAACGCCCAGCAGGCCAACACACTCGCCGGCGACGCCAAGAAGGCCGCGGGTACCGGTGCCGAATCGATGGGCCGGATGAATGCGGCCATCCATGAGATACAGAAGAGCTCCGACGAAACCGCCAAGATCATCAAGGTCATCGACGAAATCGCCTTCCAGACCAACCTGTTGGCCCTGAATGCCGCCGTCGAGGCCGCACGTGCGGGCGAGGCGGGCAAGGGCTTTGCTGTGGTCGCGGAGGAGGTCCGCAACCTCGCCATGCGGTCGGCGGAAGCAGCCAAGAACACCGCCAGCATGATCGAGGAGTCGGTCAAGAACTCCAAGAATGGGGTGGATATTGCTACCGAGGTCGGCAAGGTCCTGGGTGAGATCGTCCAGAGCGTGGGCAAGACGACGGACTTGGTCAGTGAGATTGCCGCCGCCAGCCAGGAACAGGCCCAGGGGATCGATCAGGTCAACACCGCCGTCTCGCAGATGGACAAGGTGACTCAGCAGAACGCCGCCAATGCCGAGGAATCGGCCAGTGCTTCGGAGGAACTCAACGCCCAAGCTGAGAGTATGAAGGAAGTGGTCTCTCAGTTGGTGGTTCTGGTCGGCGGGGCCAACACAGACGCAGCCCATTCGGGTGGTGCCAAGACCGAACGTCACCACATCCACCTGAACCTCGAACACAAGCTTCATCCGACTGAAAAGCCCAAGTCCAAGGCACGTGCTTTCGGCAAGTCGGACGAGGTGCTCCACAAGATCGCGGTCCATTCGGACAAGCCGCAGCATGTTGCCGGCACCAAGCCGGCGGGCAAGGCGATTCCACTGGACGATCACGAGAACGATCTCCACGAATTCAACAGCTAAACAGCCCTTTCA
Source organism: Phycisphaerales bacterium (assembly GCA_039683175.1). Taxonomy (GTDB): domain Bacteria; phylum Planctomycetota; class Phycisphaerae; order Sedimentisphaerales; family Anaerobacaceae; genus PLanc-01. The sequence goes on along the minus strand of JBDKRX010000089.1, from coordinate 11,332 downwards.
CCGAACTTTCCTGGGTGCCTCCTCAGGCGCCCAGGAGAGTTTTTCATTTCCGCATCCTCCCTGCCCCAGTCTGTGAACGCTTGACAACCTCCTGCTGTCTGGCTTACCGTGGGACTCCCTGTGACCAATCGAAAACGCGTGCAACGTGGAGTCTCGGTATGAAGACGGTGTCTTCTGAGAAGTGCAGCAGGAGCCTTGTGGCCCTGTTCGCGTGTGCCCTTGCAGTCTGTATCCCAGGCGATTCCTACGCGGTCGAAAGAGCAGACACAAGGGCGGTGGAATCCAGGCCCTACGCCTACCTGTTCCCGGCGACGCTGAGCAATCTGACCGAATATCTCCAGGACCGGGAGATCGAGGTTCACGAACTCCGCGAGGCGATCGATCTGGATGTCACGCTCTTGGCCATCGAGCGAATCCATCGTGAACAAGGGTCTTCGGACAAGCGGGGCGTCCTCCGGCTCAAGACACGGTCCGAGCGGCAGGTTCGACGCTTCGAGGCGGGAACTGTCCTTGTGAAGACCGGGCAGAAATTCGACGAGCGGATTCGCAGGCTGCTGGATCCAGGGACGGGGAAGAGACCTCGCGTCTGGAGACTGCTGGGCCGGCCCGGGGAAGGAGCCCAGTATCCCATCTATCAGCTTGATTCCTATGTGCCCGTGACTCATGGGGCCGTCAGACCGCGGGCTGAGGCGAGCGAGTTCAACAAGCCCGTCACTTTCGAAACAGTATACGGGCCGAAGGGCAGAGTGAGCTTCCATGGCTCGCCTGTCTCAGGTCTGACCTGGCTCGACGACGGCGAGCACTATCTCCAGGTCCGCGACGGCCGGCTGTATAAGGTACACGCGACCAGCGGGCGCTCAGTCCTGTTCGTCGATCCGAACGTCTTGTCGGCAGGACTGTGCCGGCTGCCTGCGATGCGGCCGAAAGACGCGGAATCGATCTCCCGAGGGACGTGGTTTCACATGAGCCCCGACCATAGCGCGGTCCTCATCGATTACGAAGACGATCTGTACTACCTCACCATCGATGGGCAGACCGCCGTCCGGCTGACCAGCACGCCGGGGCCGGAGAAGCACGCCGCCTTCGATCCCCAGGGCAAATTCGTCGCTTTTGTGCGGGATGGCAATCTGTACGTGGTGGACGTCGCGACGCAGACCGAGCGGGCGCTGACCACCGATGGCGGCGGGTTGATCCTCAATGGCGAGGCGGACTGGGTCTACTTCGAAGAGGTCCTCAATCGCAGGTGGAGACTGTTCTGGTGGAGTCCGGATTCCTCGGCCATCGCTTTTCTTCGGACGGACGACGCGCCTGTGCCCGAGTACGTCGTGGCGAACGACGCCTCGCGCGGGCGGGATGTGGAGCCCACGCGATATCCGCGGGCGGGCGAGCCGAATCCGACCGTGAAACTGGGGATCGTCTCCACCGCGGGTGGGTCCGCGCGGTGGGTCGATCTGGGCGAGTACACGGAGGGAGCCTATCTCATCACCGGTGCAGGCTGGATGCCGGATAGCGAACGGATCTACTTCTTCGTGCAAGACCGAGCCCAGACCTGGCTCGACATCAGCACGGCCTCCCGGCGGGGGGGCGAGCCCAGGAGGTTGCTGCGCGAGACCACCGAAGCGTGGGTGGAGCCGCCGGAGAAGCTGATGTTCCTCGCCGATGGCTCCTTCCTCTTGACCAGCGAACGGACCGGCTGGAAGCATCTGTACCTCTACGACAAGGATGGTCGACTGAAGCAGCCGGTGACGGAAGGGCAGTGGGAAGTGCGGGCTGTGCAGCACATTGACGAAGAGGCCGACTGGGTCTACTTCACCGGAACGCGGGACAGCCACACCGCAGAGCATCTGTATCGCGTCAAGCTTGCCAATGGCGAGATCGAGCGGCTCACCGAGCCAACGGGCCAGCACAGTGTCACCGTGGGCCCCAACGGGAAGTATTTCATCGACATGTGGAGCAACACGAGTACGCCGATCCAGGTGGCCCTTCGGGCGACCGACGGCGCGAAGGTCCGCACGCTCGATACGAACCCGGTTTATGAGCGACAGGAGTATCGGTTCAGCCCGTACGAGCAGTTCCAGATCGAGACATCCGACGGTTTCCTGCTGGAAGCCGGGATGGTGAAGCCGCCGGACTTCGATGGCGGCAAGAAGTACCCGGTCTGGTTCACCACCTATGGCGGCCCTCATTCACCGAGCATCTCCGACGCTTGGCAGGGAGGGCGGACCTGGGACCAGATGCTCGCCCAGATGGGCGTCATCGTGTTCCACTGCGACCCTCGTCCCGCCAGCGGCAAAGGGGCCTGCTCTGCCTGGACAGCGTACAGGCAACTGGGCGTCCAGGAACTCAAGGATATCGAAGAGGCGATCCGATGGCTCACGAGCCAGCCCTACGTGGACGCAGAGCGGGTCGGCATGAGCGGCTATAGCTACGGCGGCTTCATGACGGCCTATACCCTGACGCACAGCAAGCTGTTCGCAGGCGGGATCGCTGGGGCGCCGCCCACGGACTGGCGCTTCTATGACTCCGTCTACACCGAACGATACATGGACACGCCGCAGAACAACCCTGACGGTTACGACCGCAGCTCGGTGGTGAAGGCCGCAAAGGACCTGCACGGACAACTGCTCCTCGTCCACGGCGCGATCGACGACAACGTCCACCTGCAGAACACCTTCACCCTCGTCGATGCGCTGCAGCGGGAGGACAAGGCGTTCCAACTGATGGTCTATCCGCAGTCGCGTCACGGGGTCGGCGGCATGCACTACAACCGGTTAACAGTGGACTTCATCCGGACGGTGCTGCGATTGCCGGAGGAAACGGCTGCGGACTGAGCGTTGGGAACCGGAAGTTATGCCTTCTCCCCGGTGTCGCTCTTGACCTCCCGATGCGGAGCGGCAACTGTGCCGCCAATGCCTTGGATCGTCGCGCAATAGGTCTTGTAGCCGCCGGTGAGGTTCCGGCACTTGAAACCCGCCTGGGCCAGAATCCTGCAGGCGATGTATCCTCGCAGGCCTACCTGGCAGAAGACAAGTATCTCCTTGTCGCGAGGCCGTTCGTTTAGATGATCCCGGATTTCGTCGAGCGGGATGTTCACCGCGCCGGGAATCGTCCCGCCCTTGACCTCCATTGGCGTCCGCACGTCGATGAGCATCCTGGTGCCGTGGGATGCGATTACATCCTCAGTATGGCAGATCGCCACATCGCCGGCCAGGACATTCGATGCGACGAAGCCCACATAGTTGACGGGGTCCTTGGCCGAGCCGAAGGGTGGCGCATAGCACAACTCCACGTCCTGCAACTGCCGGACTGTCATGCCTGCGCGGATGGCAACCGCGATGACGTCGATTCGTTTGTCCACGCCGCTGGTCCCGACGGCTTGTGCACCCAGAATCCTGCCATCCTGAGGGTCGAAGAGCAGCTTGAGGCTTATCTGGCTGGCGCCGGGATAGTAGCCTGCGTGGTGTGCCGGATGGACATAGACTTTCTCATACCGCCTGCCGATTCGCTTGAGATTCTTCTCATTGAGTCCCGTCGTCGCCACCGCCAAACTGAAGACCTTGCAGATCGCCGTGCCTTGGGTGCCGGAATACGTGCTGTCACGGCCGCAGATGTTGTCGGCGGCGATGCGGCCCTGCCGGTTGGCGGGGCCGGCCAGCGGAATCAGCGTCGAATGCCCGCCGACGAAGTCCACGACTTCGACCGCGTCGCCCACAGCGAAGATGCTCGGGTCGCTCGTCTGCATGTGGTCGTCGACGACAATGCCGCCTCGCTGGCCGATCTTGAGCCCGGCGTCGCGGGCCAACTGCACGTCCGGCCGCACGCCTACGGACATGATGGCCAGACCCGCCTGGCGCGTCTGGCCGTCGCTGAGCCGGACATTGAGCAGCTTCGAGCCGCTCTCCTCAATCCCAGTGACGCTCGTGCCGAGGAGCAACTCCACGCCGTGGGATCGCAGCTCCTGGTGCAGGGGAAATGCCATCTCGGGGTCCACCGTTCCCATCACCTGGGGCAGCAGTTCGACCAGCGATACCTGGACGCCGCGTTCGACGAGGGCCTCGGTCATCTCCAGTCCGATATAGCCTCCGCCCACGACCACGGCCCGACCCGGTTTCTCTTCATCGACGGTCTTCTTGATCGCGTCCATGTCCGTGAGGGACCGCAAGGTGAAGACCCGTGCAGCCCCGGCGCCGGGAATTGGCGGGCGAATCGGCTCGGCGCCCGGACTGAGAACCAGGACGTCGTACGGTTCGGCGTGCTCCTGTCCGGTCGCAAGGTCCCGGACCGCGACGGATTTCTCCTGCCTGTCGATTCGCACCACTTCGGAACGGACCCGAACATCGACGCGAAACCGTTGGTTCATCTGCTTGGGCGTCTGCACAAGAAGACGCTCCCGTTCCTTGATCGTGTTGCCGATGTGGTAGGGTAGGCCGCAATTCGCAAAGGAGATGTGTTCACCCCGCTCGAACAGGATGATTTCGGCGTTCTCGCAGAGACGTCGCAGTCGTGCGGCCGTCGAGGCGCCGCCGGCGACGCCGCCCACGATCAGGACTCGTTTCCTGTCAGTCATTGGTTTCTCCTGTCATCAGCACGTTCCCACCTGCGGACTATACGAACGCGGGTATCACGCCACTATATCCTATGACTTGGGCATGGCAACCTTGCGATTGACGACAGGGCTATCTACGCGAGATCGGTGCGTCTGTGCAGGTGGACGGCAAAAAAACCGGTGTCCGACTCTCGGCCGGGCGCCGGTTTGCTTGAGGATACGCTGCTCGTATCCTCGGACTGTGTGGTCTGCGAAGTCAGAGGCCAAGGGGATCTCGGGTCGCGGCTAAAAGCCGTAGGCGACTCGGAGTTGTTCGTTTGTCGGCATTTCGCTGTAATACTCCCCTCGCGGTCCCACGTACCAGCCGCCTTCCCGGGTCAGCCGGACGGATGTCTGGGAGCCGTTGGAGTTGGTGACCCAGACGGTGATCGCCACGTCTTGAACCGGCACGCCGGCCCCGACGATAACCGTCGGCGCAGGCTGGACGACCACATGTCTGACCACCGGTGCAGGCGCCATGACCGGACCAAAGCACGGCGGCCCATACCGGATCGGCCGGTGCCATACAGGCGGGCCGAACTCCCGGTGATGGCGAACCGGCGGAGGGCAGTGAGGAGCCACGATCGGCGGACCGATGCGCGTGCCCAACGCGATGCCCAGACCCAGATGGGACCCGGAATGGGAGAAGACAATCCGCGTGTCCGCCTGCAACGCCGCAGTGAGCGATAGAACTACAACAACCGCAAGCATCGTCTGGAGAAGTGTATGTCGTGCCATTGCCGTATCCTTTCCTTGACTGTGTCCGTGTCGATCTTCGCGGGCTGCCACACCGGCCAGGATTGCCCGACTGCCCGGCCATCCGGGCTGACTGTTTCCTTCTACCTGTTAAAGGCCGCAGGCAGGCCGGTGGTAACAGTCTTCTGGGGAGGCAGGAGGGGGGCCATCCGCCTGGGGATTGGAGCGTGGCAGGCCGCTTCTGATGCGGAAAAGGGCGATATCGTCGCAAAAACGGGGCCCATGTCCGAGAACATGGGCCCCGTATCGATACAAACGTGTGCGACGATCCGTGGACTATAGCGTCCCTCTGGTTATGCAGATATCGTCGATGTAGATTCGGCCGACGCCGCCTTGCGTTGGGTTGGCCTTGTCGCCGAGACCGATGCAGATCTTCTTGACCCTGGCGGCGCCCACGCCGGCAAACTCGGTCAGCGGGATCTTCCAGGCAGTCCACGTGGGCGCCTGGGTGATTGCAGAGTCGGGATGCACAACGGTGGCGGTATGATTGGAGCTGTCCTGGAGTGTGACATACAGTTGCGCCGCTGGATTCGTCGGTCTGCCTTGGACGTAGAGAACCAGCGTGTTGGCGTCGTCGATCGTCCAGTCCTGCGAGGACTCGAATTCCCGCTCGACTTCCGAGTAGTAGGGCTCCCCCACGTTATTGAAGTCGATGGGCATGGACTGCCCGCCGCTGTGGACGATGCGGATCTCGCCGAACGTGCCGCCGTTGGCGTTTTCATAGCCGACGTACGAGCCGGTGTCGTTCGTGAGGCCGTCGATCCAGGTCTGCCAGAGCGCCTCGCCGGCGTCCATGTTGTCCGTGTAGTTCTCAAAATCATCGACCGGCAGGCAGGTGGTGAAACTCCAGACCTCGCCCGTCTTCAGGGTATCGTCTTTGAGCGTCTCATCCACGCGCCAGTAGTAGGTCGTCAGGGCATCCAGAGTGTCGGGGACGAAGTTCGCATCGGCCAAGGCGAATGTGCCTTTGTCCGCGTCGGCGGTCCCCTCCGTGACGGCGTCGAGGCTGTCGCTGAAGTACAGATGGTGTTCGGCGCCCTTGTAGCAGGCCAACCACGTCAGTTCCGGGCTGATCGGGGCGTCCGTGGTTCCGTCGGCCGGGTTGGGATGGTAAGCGGCCAACGCCTGGACCTGGAAACTCCATACCCGGCCGACGTGGATTGTGGCGAGATCCTTTTCTATCTCATCCACGCGCCAGTAGTACGTCGTTCCGGGCGTCAATCCGGCGCTGTGATAGTAGAACGTGGTGGCCAAAGGCAGACGGTTCTTCACCATGTTGGCATCTGCCAGTTCGGGGCTCGTGCCGAAGTAAACGTTGTGATACATGGCCGTGTCACCGGCGGTCCACTTCACTATTGCCGAAGTGGGGCTGACGTCCAGCGTGCCGTTCGCGGGAATCGGCTTGCGCGCCGCGAGATTGGTCACGACAGTGGTCAAAAGACAGTCCGCCGGAACGATCTCCTGTTCGAACCCGGGACCCGACCAGTAGAACTGCATGATGGCGTCTCCGCCATTCTCATAGAACTCCAGTTGGATCGAGACCGGCTCGCCGGCGTCGAGACTGATCGTCTGGCTCGTGTTCAAGGTGGACGAGTGGTCAGTCCAGTTGTTGATGACCCGGTCTCCTCCCACCCAAAGGCGGACACCGTCGTCGGATCTCGTGGCGAATGTGTAGATGCCTGTCTCCGGCGGGATCAGACTGCCTGTCCATCGTACGGAGAAGGCATCGGCGGGGACGAGGTCGCCGGGCGAGTTGGTGCCCCAGGTGAAGTCCACGTTCTCCGTGCGGGTCAACACCGGTTCGCCGGAAAGCGTCATGTTGGCGAAGTACTCTCCCTTCAACCCCTGGCCGCAGGCCACAGTGCAGGATGCCAGGAGCAACGCGGGGATGAGAAACGATCTGGATTGGGGCGACATCGTGATCCTCCTTCTCCGAAAACTGGAAAGCCGCGCATGGGATCGGGCATATTGTGAAAAGCCAAACTCCGTATTCTGTATAGCATATCCTCTGTCCGTCGTCAAGGCCCGAAGCCGGGATTTCGGGACTGTCCCTTGCTTGTGGATACACTGTGTCTTGCACAGGGGGGGCATCATATGGTATGAATAAAATGGTGCATCTCACGGAATCGATGATTTAGTCATAGGGGGCCCCTGTGGCCGGATCAGGACGACACAAGAGGCACAAGCATGGAGTGGACGGCCCCCCGCCGCCCGGGAGAACGTGTCTGCCCCCTGGGGATCGCGGTCACGGGCCTCGTCTGTTCACTGGTCGGCGTCTTTGGCTGATGCGGCTTGTCGCGGCATTTGCCGCCCCGGCAGCGTTCCTCCTGCTGCTGGAAGGTGTTCTGACGCTGTGTGCCGTGGGATATCCGACTTCGTTCTTCGTCAAGAGCGAGCGGCGGGGTTTCCTCACGACAAATGCCCATTTCGGCTGGCACTATCAGCAAGAGACGCTCGCTGAGCCGCAACCGTGTCTGATCCCCGTCGAGAAACCCCGCGATGGCATCCGGGTCTTTGTCCTCGGTGAGTCTGCCGCGATGGGGACGCCCGACCCATCCTTTGGCTTTGCCCGCATCCTGGAAATCATGCTGCGCCGGTGTTTCCCCGACCGTCCCATCGAGGTTGTCAACGCGGCCATGCGGGGCATCAACTCGCACGTTATTACGCGGATCTCCAGGGAGTGCGCCGGGCTGAACCCCGACGCGGTTGTCGTGTATGTGGGGAACAATGAATTCAACGGGCTCTACGGCCCCAAGACCTCGCTGAGCTTCCTGGGCAGGCACCCGGCCCTGATTCCCGGGTTCCACTTCGCCAAACAAACCCATACGGGCCAGTTGCTTCGCAGGCTGCTCGGGGCCAACCCCGAGGCACGACAGGATCGCAGGCCGAAACGAGATCGCGGGTATTTCGAGGATCACCGCACGGCGTTCGACGATCCCGAGAGAGACTGGGTTTATCGCAATTTCCGTGTCAACCTGGAGCGAATCTGCCGCTATGGCCTGGATGCGGGGGCGGGCGTCGTTGTTTCGACGGTCGGCGTCAATCTGCGGGATTGTCCTCCGCTGGGCTCGTTGCACCGGAGGGACCTGACTGTGCCCCGGCGGGAACAATGGGACCGCCTGTACCAGGAGGGCGTCGGGTTCGAGACGCAGGGCGACGTGGAGCAGGCTGTCTGCTGCTATCGCAAGGCGATGGAGATCGACGATCACTATGCCGAGCTTCATTTTCGGATGGCCCGATGCCGGCTTGCGACCGGGGATCTTGATGGCGCCCGATGTGCGTTTGCTCTTGCAAGGGACTGGGACGCCCTGCAGTTCCGGGCAGACCGCCGGATCAATGAGATCGTTCGCGAGGTTGCCGGCGGCGTGTCCCGGCTTGTTGAGGTCGATAGATCGCTGGCTGAAAGCGAGGCATGTCACGACGGGATTCCCGGCAGAGAGTTCTTCTACGAGCACGTCCATCTGCGTTTTCTCGGCGACTACCACGTCGCCCGGGCGATCCTGCCGGCGATTCTTGACTGCCTGCGGCAGCGGGGCACGACGCAGGACGGATCGGTCGAGGTTCCCACGAGCGAGCAGTGTGCCCGGGACCTGGCCTTCACGTCCTGGGACGAGGTGAACACCGCGGCCGCGATGGTGAAGCTCACGGCCAATCCGCCTTTCAATGGGCAACTCGATCACGCTCAGAGACAGGCCGAGGCCGAGAAGGCGGTCGCGACCGTGATGGAGCGCGTCGATGAGCGATTCGTCGGCGAGGTGGTCCTCGCCTACCGTCAGGCGATTGCCGCCAGACCGGATGACTGGGTCCTCCAGTACAACCTGGGGACTTTCCTGCACCAGCTCGGACGGCCGCAGGAGGCCGTGCCCTGCTTTGGACAGGTCGTCCGGATGGTTCCTGATTTTGCTCCCTACCATGTTTTGCTGGGACACGCTCTGGGGCAGGCCGGTCTGATCGACCAGGCGGTCCGCCAGTTCCACGAGGCTCTCAAACGCGATGCTCGGTGCAAGCCGGCTCGCGAGGGTTTGATTTGGGCGGATGCAAGGAAGAAGCTGGGTCACTGAACGCGCACGGTGTTCGGAATTCGTACGATTTCCCAGGCAAAAGAATCGGGGCCCATATCGCATGGATACGGACCCCGAAGTTATTCTGCGATGAACAAATTGCAGACCGTTACGGTCTGGTGATGCGGATGTCGTCGATGAAGATGCGGCCGGTGCCGTCCGCAGCCGGATTGGCAGGGTCGCCCACGCCGATGATCAGCTTCTCCACCTTGGCGAGGCTCACGCCGCCAAAGTCGGTCAGCGGGAACTTCACCTCGGTCCATGCGGTCGCGTTTACCGCCGTGGCGTTGGCCACCGTGGCCTTTTTGCCCGTGCTGTCCGTGATGGTCACATATAGCGGTTGGACGCTGTTGTGCATAGGCGAATTGATGACGACGCCTTGCCAGACGCCGCTGACGCCGCCCGTGGTGACGATGTTGTCGAACTCGTAGGTCCGATTCTCACCCGCCTGGTGCGACGTGACGCACAGGCCGACGTAGACGGGGGACGTCATGACTGTCATCACATAGCCCAGCGGGTTCCAGCTCGTGCCGTTCACGCTGATGTAACCCGTCAGGTTGTCGCCTATCCGCTCGATCTTGACCCAGTACGGCGGGGCAATGACCGAGGCGCTGTCGGCCGTTGTGGAGGCGCCGTCCGTTTCGGCCCGGTACTGGAAGCAGGCGCCGTTGCCTGCGGCCCCATCCGAATTGGCGGTCAGGACCGTCATGGCGTGCGTCGAGCCGCCGTTGAGGCTGTCGCGAATCATCACGCCGCCTTTGGCCCAGGTATTCGTGCCGGCGCCGATGCTGACCACGCGGGCCACGAGGGTGCCGTCGCCGGTGAGGGTCTTGTAGACATAGGTGAACTCGTCGGAGTTGCCCCAGATATCCGCGCCGCTGCCCGTCACGTTCATCTTGCCAGCGGTCTCGGTGACCGCGACCTCGCCGAAGGCAGGATAGCCCCGGACGAACATCGTCACGGCGTCTACCTCGCCGATCGTCCAGTTCTGCACGGACGGGAAGGTCATCTCGGCTTCGCTGTAGTAGGGCGAGTCGGTATTGTCGTAGTCAAACGGCATGGACTGTTTGCCGCCGTGGACGATTGTCTGCTCCGCAAAGGGGGGATTGAGGTAGCCGACGGTCGAACCGCTCAGCAGATTCGAGTAGCCGTCGCCCCAGGACTGGTAGATGCAGTGTCCATCCTCATCGGTGTAGCTTTCCATGTCGTCCACGAGGAGGTAATTGGCTGTCGCGAAGGACCAGACGGTTCCCTTCCACGTTTCGTTTGCGCCGACCTCATCGACACGCCAGTAGTAGGTCGCGCCCCATTCCAACTCGCCTGTGTCGAACGTGATGTCCGTCTGGCGGCCCTGGAACAGGGGGCTGGCGGTGTCGGCTGTCGCGACCGCATTGGCATCGGTCCCGAGGTAGACCTCATGCTGTTCGGCCTGTTCGCCGGCGTTCCAGCTCAGGGTGATCTCGTGAAGGGTGTCCACGGTCCCATCGGCCGGACTTGGGCGGAAGGCCTGCAAGGGCATCAGACCGAACAGATCCACGTGCTCGCTCATGATGATCTCGCGCGTCTCGATTCCCGGGCCTTGCCATGCAGCCGACGTGCTGTCGCCGTTGCCGTCCTCCTTGCCGAGGACCAGGAAGTAGTACTTTTGGCCGGCCGTCAACGAGATCGGCGACGACTTCTGCAGGGCGCCGGGACTGCCGGTCGTGCCGTCGAAGTCCCGAGCGTTGGTCCAACCGGTCACCTGGCAGATCAGCGAGATGTTGATCGGGCTGGCGTCGGAGCTCAGCCAGAATTCCTGGAGGTCGTCGCCGGCGACCCAGAACGTATAGTCGCCGGTTTGCGGCGGTTTGAGCCACCCCCAGAACCGCTGGCCGTAGTCGTCGGCCCAGTCCACCGGACTGTCAATCGAATCGACGTACTCGGCATGATC
>JBDKRX010000088.1:0-7009 GCA_039683175.1 Phycisphaerales bacterium | reverse complement strand
GTTCTTCTACGTCCTTCCCATCGGTGCCTACCGGACGAAAAGATACCGAGGTGAGGGACGCTCCGCTGATGATCTCAGCTCTCCGGTTGGGATCAGACTGCCAGGCGTGTCTCGTGCCGGGAAGGTTGATAAGAATCTGACCGGAGCACTTGAGCATCGGCGCGGTTTCGTACAGATCCCTCATCTGTGTCAGCGGGACTGCCAGTATGTAACCTTGTCCTTCCCCTACCTGCCTTGTGGAATCGCACAAGGCTTTGCCGATGGCGGCATTTATCCTCCTAATGTCCGTGGAACTGGGTACAGGGATGCTGTCATATCGAACGAGTTCATCGAGAATGCCCAATGCGGAGGCCACATTGCGTCGAAAACAACGTAGTCGGCACGTCAGGTCTGCTGTATCCTTGTCATACGGCCGAAATTGACCATGGAACGCTATTCCTATGAAATCCCGCGTTCGGTCAATGCGTATGGGCACCACGAAATCAATCAGACCGCCCTTACACAAGTATGTGAATCCCCCCCATGACGAGTCCTTTGCACACTCCTCCGCTACCTCAAATGCGAATTGATCGCAATCCTCGCAAGCCTTACGGAGCACCGGGTCGTTCCGCATGAAGAGACACCACCGACACTGTACAAGGTGCTGGAAACGGTGGTATTCCGTGCAACGATAGAAGACATGTTCGCATTTTTCAGATGAGTCCTTTGCGCGGAGCATTATGCCACCAAGAACTTTTGGCCTAATCATGTAGCCAAAAACCAGTGCCTCGAGGTGCTCGCGAGGGAAGAGTTCTCTGAGTTCTTGATCGGTCAGTCTGCACTGTGCCGAGATCTCGTCTGGTATCATCCCTACGTTCTCCTCTTCAAACATCCGTGGTTGATCCTCAACAACCAGCCAAACAGGAACACCGGCTGCTGCGTATCGGAAATCCTTGCCTCATTCTAGCCTTATGAAAGGTACCAGAATCTACCTGACCGGTCAAGCGCGTTCCTGGGAAGAACTGAAGGTGTCAGGTACACTGTATCTACATCCTCAGTCCCAGAACGTCTTCCACATCACCTCCCGATCCTCATCGGGCCGCACCTATGGCCCCGTGACGTGGGGCGCGTGAAGCATCCTGCGTTGGGAGAGTAGATTCCCACGTTTGCGAGAATGAAAACATCGGAACGCATCATCGCTTTCACGCTTCTACGCATACACCTCTCATCGGCGTCTCAGGACCGAGATTCATGGCCCACCGCGTTCACTTCTGAGGTCGATTATGGATCGGGAAGGCAAAGGAGTCAAGACGTATTTTTGAATACATTTCTCACACAAAGCCACGAAGCCGCAAAGGAAACCAAGAGGGTTTGTCCGCCGATTGCACAGATTTCACAGATTGGTTCTCGCGCGGAGGCGCAGGGCCGCTGGGTCTCAAACGGAATCAGATCGTCCTGCGGAAGAAGGTATGCGTTTCCTACAGCCTTCGGCTGGAACCAAGATGGGCTCTCGCCAAGACGCCAAGAACGCAAAGGGTGAGAGCAGAACGTTTTCTTCATCTTGGCGCTCTCTGCGTCTCTGCGAGAGGATAGCGTTTGGTTGCGGCCGCAGGCCGTGCTGCGCTCTTTCCCCGCCTTCGCGAGGACAGGCTGTGTCCTTCGTGGCGAAGAAGCCTGGATTGCCGCGCCTTTGCTCGCAATGACAGAGTCGAATCCGCGATACACCCGCTTCATCCATTTCTCTCGGTGTCCTCTGTGCCTCTGTGGTGAGGTCAGCCTTCTTCCTCCGGGAAGTTCAGGTACGTGAATTCGCCTCGCAGCTCTTTCGCCTTGGCGTCCCAGGCTTTGGCGGCTTCTACTTCGTCGTCGAAGTAGCCGAGGAAATATGCCTGGCCCTGGTGCGTGATTTTGACCTTCCATCTGTCGCCGGAACGCGTTACGCCGATGAATTGGGACGACTTGGGCTTGCCTCGTCGGGGGCCGGAGCGGCTGTTGTGACGGTTCTGGGTCGGCGTGACGATGCGGAGGTTTTCGCGGGTGTTGTCCAGGCGGTCGCCGTTCTTGTGGTCCACCCACATGCCTCGCGGCGGGTTCATGATGAGCCGGTGCATTGAGATCGATCGGCCCCCAATCACCGTCGCGGCGTAGGTGCGGCCCCGGCTGCACGTCGCGTGCCAGCGGAAGCCGTTCAGCCAGTCCAGGTCCGCGGGATCGACCGTCGCGAACAGGCCCTTGGTGAGCGTGATCTTGCACTCGTCGGGCGGCGGGTCCAGGCGGACCGGCGGGGTCGGCTTGGGCCGCCAGTTGCGGCAGGGGCCTCGGACCGGGACTTTTCGCATCTGCCCGAGCGAATCGGGATGGTTCGAGCACATCGGGCGGTAGGGCCAACACGAGGCGAACGCCGCGATCTGGTCGGACACGTCGTAGATCGCGTGGACGCAGTTGTAGCAGCCGGGCGGACCGGACGGGTTGCAGACGGGAGGCGTTTGGGGAAAGGCTGGAGGCTTCAGGCCGGAGGTCGTAGGGGACTGCGGCGGGACCGATGACCCGCCTTGTTTTTCCGGTTTGTTCCGCGACTGGCGCATAAGACATCTCCCTTCCCGGTGACCGGGATCGCCTGGTTTCTTGGGCCGGTCGGCCACACTGCCGCCGGCCGGGGCGTCGCGATCTCGCGACACCTTCGCTATGGTAAACGACAGGGAGTTGTCTGTCAATCAAAATAATCTAAAATGTATATGGGCTGCCATTGGGCTGTGAAGGGCGGAGGGGGCCGCAGGGAGTCTCCGCTCCGGCATGCTCCCTCCCACCTCGCGGGAGTCGGCATCCTCGCCGTTCATCCGCAGCTTCTATCGGGGCAGTTCCTCCTCGTCGATCCCGGCTGCGAGGACGATCGCGTCGAATCGCTTCACATCGATTTCAGACTGGCTGTAGTTGAAACCCACCAGTTTCACGACGGGGCGCTTGTCCGGAGAGGTCTTGGACGAATCGTTCACCACGTGCGTATATCCGGTGGGGACGAGAGGCGCGTAGTAGAGGAGCGAATAGACCCATTCGTTCGTCCTGTCGTAGCCGCGCAGCGCGATCAGGACGCCTTTGCAGATGTGGTTGTTGGCGTTCTGGATGGTGAAGCGGTCGCCCGTCATGACCCCGAGAGCATACGTTGGCGTCGGATTCAGAATCTGGAGCTTGGAACACTCCTGTCGCGCCGCTTCGAGCTTGAGGCGATCGGCCTGGTCGAGTTCGAGCGGCGAGGCGAGAGTGACCTCGACGTCCGACTTGGTCCGGCGGTCCCACTTGCTCTCCCGATTCCAGGGCACAAAGAAGACATGCGTCCCCGTCTGACCGGCGAGCAACGGAAGCGAGGGGCCGTCCACGTCCTCATTGTGAATCTCCTCCTGGCCCACGGACCAGCGTACCCGCAGGGCCCCGATCCGGACGGTCCGCTTGCCCGTGTTCTTCAGCGTGACGAAGAACCGCATGCCGCCGCCCCGCCCGCTCAACCCCGGCACGCCGGTCGTCGCCGGGTTGAAGAGCCGTTCCACCTTGATGATGGCGATCTCCTTGACCGCGTCCGTCAGTTCGACGCCGCCCTGATCCAGCACGATGACGCCTGCTTTCTCCAACTTCGTGAGGGCATTCTTCGCGACCATGCGGACGACCTCGTCCGGATCATCCTGTCGGACGGATTTCAAGGCGTCCAGCGCCGGGCGCGCTTCGGCGCCCAGGTCCCCCAATTGCTTGGCGGCGCTGAGTCGGACGAGCGAGTCCTTGTCGCGCAACTGCTCGATCAACTGGCGCACCTTGGGACTGCCCGAGGAATTGATCTTGTCGATGGCATTCTGCACCACCCGTCTCACGTCCTCGTCCTCATCCGCCAGGGCCTGTTCGAGGGCCGCGAGAGCAGGAGCCGCCGCGCCGCCGAGATCGCCCAACGCTTTGGCGGCCCGCAGACGAACCACTGCGTCAGGGTCTTTCAGATCGGCGATCCACTGATTCAACTCCGGATTGCCTTGAAGTTGAATTCGTTCGATGGCTCGTTTCGCCACGACGCGAACGTCCTCGTCTTCGTCTTCCAGGGCCTTCTTCAACGCCTCGAGGGCCGGTTCCGCCTTGGTGCCCAATTCGCCCAGGGACCTGGCGGCACGCAGCCGCACCATGGCGTCCTTGTCCTGCAACGCCTGAATCAGTTTCTGCACGTCGTCGCCGGCATTCTCCTCGGCCGGCACGATTGCAGGAATCGCCAGCAAAGCCGACACTGCCAGAATGCAGCAATACCGAATCGTTTGAGTTGCCATTGTAGGTTCTCCCTTGTTTTGTTGGTTCCGGCCCGCGTCACGCGGTTCTATTCCCCTCGTTCTTGTCGCTCCTGTCGAATCACGGCGTCTGTTTGTGCCCAGCCAGTCAGTCCACGATCGATTATGGCCCCTTCGGCCCGGAATGTCAAGAAGTCGGGCCCCGGAGGCCTTCGAGCGGCCGATTCAACGGTGGATCCACGCCTTGCTCGACTCGGCCATCGACGGCAAGCACTGGCGTTGAACGAGGCATCGTGGTACTATCGGGGCCACCAATGGAAAGGGCGTAATGATGATGAATTGGGTAAGGACTGTGATTGCCGCCACGGTGGCGGCGGTCGTGACAGGATCGATTGGGCGGGGCGGCGAGTTCTTATGGCTGGAGGGGGAGACCGGCCGGGCGAATGTCCAGGTCAACAACAGCGGCTGGGGCAACGCACACTTCCTCTCTGAAGGCAAATGGATGCACATCTCCGTTGACGCGGAGAAAGTGGATGCCGAGGTGAAGGCCGATGCAGTCGTCATTCAGTACCCGTTTGATGCCAAGAAGGCAGGCACATACGAGGTCTGGAATCGCATCGGCTTCGAGTTCGCCCGTTCGCCGTTTGAGTGGCGGATCGACCAAAGCCCGTGGAAGACGGTCCGTCCGGACGATCTCACCACCGACCTGATGGAGATTGCCTTCTTTTGCGAAGTTGCCTGGATTCACGCGGGCGACGTGCAACTGGCCGCAGGCGGGCACAACCTGGAAATCCGCATCCCCAAGACGAAGGACAAGGACGGCAAGACGCAGCGCATTCTCTATGCCTGCGACGCGATTTGCCTTTCGGAAGGTCCATTCCACCCGAATTCGAAGTGCAAGCCCAACGAAACCGGGCGCGATGAGAGAGATGAGGCGGCCTCCAGGCAGGTCTTTCAACTCCCGGAGGCCCCGGCGGGCGAGCGGGCCAGCGTCTCTCTGAAAGGCGTGTGGGAAGTGGCTCGCGACGACGAGCAGATGCCCGGCGAGGTGGCCGAGCCAATCCAGGCACTGCCATCGGTGGCGTTCTTCAAGGCCATCGACGTGCCTTCGGACAAGAATGTCAGCCGGCCGGACCTGCTCTTTGCCCACCGGCTCTGGTATCGCACGCGAGTCCACGTATCCGCGGCTCTGGCCGGGCGGGCCTTCTACATCGAGTTCCCGCAGAACAACCTGAACACGACGGTCTACGTCAATGGCATCTATTGCGGGTTCGAGAAGAACCCGTTCTGCCGGTTCCAGGTCGACGTGACGAAGGGCGTCAAGCCGGGCCAGACGAACGAGGTCTGGGTCGGGATTCGCGACGCCTGGTACGGGCGGACCGCAGACCCGGATCGCCCGCTGAAACTCCGCCGGACGTTCAACACGCCCGTCAAGTTCTTCCACGACGGGTTCCAGGACCTGGATTACCCGATCTGGAACTCGCCGCAGTCGGGCATTCTGTGTACGCCCACGTTTGTCGCGGCCGGTGGCGTCTATGCATCTGACGTCTTCGTCAAACCGCTGGTGGACAAGAAACAGCTTGAGGCCGATGTCACGCTGACCAACAGCGCCGCCCGGGACGCCTCGGGCGAGGTCCGCTGGGAGGCGGTCAATGACGGAACCGGCCAAGTGGAGAAGGTCTTTACGGCCCAATCCTTTAAGATCGCCGCAGGCCAGACTCGAACGCTCGTGCTCAATGACGGTTGGGAGAACGCGAAGCTCTGGTGGCCCGACACGCCGAGTCTCTACCGGCTTCGCACCATCGTCACAGTGGGCGGCCGGGCGGTGGACACGCAGGAAACGACTTTCGGTTATCGCCAGTGGAAGATCGAAGGCCGCAAGTTCACGCTCAACGGCGTCGTGTGGCACCTCTGGGCGGACCTGATCGGGGCACGGGGGTCGACCGCCGAGAGCTTTGTGAACGCCTATCGGCAGGCCAACGTCCGCCTGATGCGCTATGCGACCGCCGGACAGGGTGGGGACAACACGCTCTGGTATGGCCTGGAGCCGCCGGAGGCGCTGGATTTCATGGACAGAAACGGCCTCGTGGTCCGTCGAAACACCACGCTCGACGGCGAGACCATCGGCTCGAATTTCTCCGAGAGCGATCCGGAAATCCGCAAGAAGCAGGGCGGCTCCGAGATGAAGGTCAAACTCATGCAGAACTGGCGCGACCAGTGCGTCGCCCAGGTCAAAGGCGAGCGCAATCACCCTTCGATCCAGATCTGGTCTATCGAGAACGAGTTCGCGTTCATCAACTTGATCAACCTGCTGGGCAACAGCCCCCTGATGGATGAGTACGAGGCGGCGATTGCCAAGTGCCACGACGCGGTCATGGCGGCCGATCCGACCCGGAGCGTCATGACCGACGGCGGCGGCGCGATGAAGGACAACACGCTTGGCGTGCATGGCGACCACTACGTCGCCACGCTCGATGTCCGCTACCCCGACCTGGCCTACGAGCCGTTCGTCGAAGGGGGCGGCCGGGGCCGATGGAAATGGGACATGGCCCGGCCCCGCTATATCGGCGAAGACTTCTACGCGACCGGCATCAACCCGGCCGACTACGCCATGTGGGGCGGCGAGGTCGCGTTTCTGGGCAAGGCCGCGACGAAGGACGCTGTCGCGACGTGCTATCGCATGTTGCAGGAGGGCTACCGCTGGGGTGGCTTGTACGCCGGCTGGCACTTCTGGGTCGGCAGCGACGGAGGCGAGCGATCCCGCGTCGCGAACTCGC
>JBDKRX010000087.1:0-32248 GCA_039683175.1 Phycisphaerales bacterium | reverse complement strand
CGGGTTTCTCTGAGTCGGGATTCTCTTGTTTGTCCTTGTCTTTCTTGTCGAGCAGCCGATCGAGCAGTTCCCGATTGCGCTCCTCGAGCGACTGCATCCGTTCCTGCAGCCGATTCATCTGTTCTTCGAGCTTCTCCAGGACGCGGTCTTTCTGCTCGGAGAAGCGTTCAATGTCCGGGCGAGGAACCGATCGGAGGTACCTCTGATACACCTCTGGACGAGGCGGCTCCGGCAGACGGAGCTTCCTCTCGATGATCACGTCCTTATGCACATCCTTGCGGGCATTTTCAATCGCCTCGCGGACTTGTCCCCGATACTTCTCAGGGATCGCCTCGGACTTGCCCACCGTTGTGCGATATTCCTCGTCGCCGGCCTCCACGATCACCGTGGAATCCTCGTTCTTGGGATCGCCCTCGATCGTGATCGTGTAGTCCTCTCCGTCGGCTTCATGATGGAAGGTACGCACTTCTTGGAAGAACTTGTTGACATCCACGTTGAATTCGGGGACTTTGTCGAATGGGATTTCCATCCATTCCTTGCCTTCGGGGCCGACCCTGAAGATCTTACCCGGACGCCATGTCATCATCGCCTCCGGTTCCGGCGGGTATTTGAGCTTGGCGCCCTCCTGCAGAGCCCCCAGCTTCAGTTGCAGGGTCTTCCGTTGACCGAGGTGGATGATCTCCAGCGAGACCTCATCGCCGACGCTCGCGGCACGCACAGTCTGGAGAATCTGCTCGACCGCCGTGATCTTCTCGCCCTGCAAAACCGCGATGATATCGTCCCGCTCCAGGCCCGCGCGGTCTGCCGGGCTATCGACGGTGATGTTGCGAATCCGAACGCCCTGCCCCGCCTCCAAGCCGAGATGCTTGGTCAGCAGGTCGGGCAACGGCGCACCGTCCAATTCCACACCCATGTAGCCCCGCTCGTCTTCGGCGTAGGACACAGAACCCAGAACCCACAGAACCAGACACCCGAACGTCAATACGTTTCTTCTCATGGCATATCCTTTCATCGATTCATGCATTCATCATAAGCCGTCACGGTAGGAGACGGGCCTGGCCACCCCTTCGCGGAGCCCCTCAACAAGCCACTGGTTGCCCGCCTGGTCCGTGAAACCGTACCATTCGACCTCGCGGGTGATCTGAGGCGAGTCCGGCCGCTCGAGCACTGGCCAGACCCGGTTCTGATTGCCCGCGTCGACAATCGTTGAGTCAATAGGAATGTCCTCCCGAGGCTTCGAACCCCCGACGAGCACAAGGTGAAGGACGAGGCCCAGGAAGAAACCCGCTGCCAGGCCGGCGGCGAAACGGGGCAGGCCACCGATACGAACGACTCTCCTCCATGTGCTGCCCTTGCTCTGCCGCCAGGCCCGTTCAAAGACTTCCTGAGGGTCCGCCCCCCCCGAGCGGACCTCCCATGCGACGACCTGACCGCTGCACTCGTGCAGCACACGCATCTGCTCCAGGAGCGTCCTTGCCCGGCCATCCTGCTCCAACTCACGGTCGAGTAAACGCTGCTCGGCCGGCGAGATCTCGCCATCCAATAGCTTGCCAATCAGCACTTCGAGCCTGTCATCTGTCGCACTCATGTCTCATGCACCTTTTGTTCACTTCTTCCGGCGACCTGGTTGCGGACCATCTGGCGGGCCCGCACCAGCCGGATCTGCATCGTCGTTATCGGGACGTCCAACACCTCGGCCATCTGGGCATAAGTCAACTCGCCCGAATGGGCCAGGACGAGTACCTCACGGTATTTGGGGGGCAGCCCCCGAACCGCCTCCAGCACCCGGCCGCACAACTCCCTCCTCTCAAGGTCCACTGCCGGATCGTCCGCGTAACCGGGCTCCTCGGACGCCACTGCTTCCGACCTGTTGCGCCGGTAGTGCTGGATCGCCGCCCGTTTGGCCAGAATGGCCAGCCAGGCACGAAACCGCTCGGGCTCGCGGACGGTATGGATCTTCGTGATGACCCGCACGCAGACCTCCTGCATCACATCGTCCACATCCTGTTTACCGGCCAGGACACCGTAGACTAACCCCTTGAGCCAGCCCCAGTTGCGATGCAGGAGCGTCTGGAGAGCCCCCTTGTCGCCCTGCCGGGCGGCGCACACCAGCGTCAGTTCGTTTTGCTCCGCGTCAGCCATGTCGTTCTACCTACTATAGATACGTCAGAGGGGTCGCTCATACATGAGTTGCGCGTTTTCCTTGAGACTCTGGGGCAAGCCGGCAGGTCGTCCTATGGCAGGATACAGCGATTTGTCGTTTTTTTACGCGCGTTTGCGCTTGACGTATCGCGGGACTTCGGCTTAACTGGACACCAGAATACGCCGGCGGTCCGCCGACGACCCAGGCAGCGGAGGCGGAGATTACCGAAGTGCGGGTCCGGCCCGGCAAAAAATGCGTATGCAATGCGTAAGGAGGCATTAGGATGACAAGGATCGTTACAACCGCGGCTGCGATTCTCATACTGACCATCGCTATCGGGTGCCAGAACAATACGGGCACCAGCCAACGACTGCCGCAGCGGACCAACCCGTACACGGAGACCGCGAGAGAACCGTTGCCCCTGACCAACCCCAGCTCGTCCAACGAAATCGACATCGTCGAGCAGATGACCACGAATCGCCAGGCGTATCGCCGCGGCTTGCAGGCTCTGATACAGCACTATGACGCTGCGGGAAACCACGAGAAGACGCTGTGGGCCCAGCAGGAGTTGGAGGCGCTGGATCGCATCCCGATGTATCGCTACATCGTCGAGGCGCAGGTGTTCCCACCGACGTTGAGGGCCTCCGAACGAATCCCGGCGGCCGACCAGTTGTATGCAGACGCCGAGCAGACCCGAAAGAAGGCAGGCTCATTCGTTCCGAATCAACTGAAGGACGAAGAGGTGCTGCGAGCGGCGCTCGGCAAGTACGCAGAGGTGATCAAGCAGTACCCAACGAGCGACAAGATCGATGATGCCGCTTTTAGGATGGGCTCGATTCAAGAGGACTTCAGGGACTTCGATCTCGCCCTGCAGTACTTCCAAAGGGCGTATCAGTGGGACGCCAGCACACCATACCCCGCCCGCTTCAAGGCTGCCAACATCCTCGACCGGAAGCTGCGCCGTCGGGCCGAGGCTCTGGCACTCTACCAGGAAGCCATCATCAAGGAAGCTCAATTCGATGAATACCGGATTCCCGCCGAGCGGCGTATTCAGGAGTTGACCACCTCCGGGACGAAGTGAGGCCGGTGACTCTATCCGATCTTCAACGGGTCTGACGGCGTGTCAGACCCGTTTTCATTTGGGGCCCGCGCCACATGTCGGACGGCATGGAAAAGAAGGTGGCCGATTATCTCCGCCTGTATCGGATCTTCGCAGGAGCCGGCGGGGCTCTGGTCGCAGTCTCCGGCGGCGCCGACTCGATCTGTCTGCTGCATCTTCTCAAGACGCTCCAAGACGAGGGGCTTTTCCAGGCCAGGCTTGTCTGTGCTCACATCAATCATCGATTGCGGGGCCAGGCAAGCAACGCCGACGAGCAGTTCGTCATCGAGCGCGCCGGCGCGCTCGGGCTGTCCGTCGTCACCCGGGCGGTCGATGTTCCGGCACACGCCGAGATGCACAGGCTGTCCATTGAGACCGCAGGCCGGCAATTGCGTCTCGATGCCCTCGCGGAAATCGCCCATGGACAAGGCTGCTCGTGGGTGGCGACCGGGCACCACAAGGACGACAACGCCGAGACCGTCATCCACCGCCTGCGCCGGGGGACGGGTTTTCGGGGTCTGGCCGGCATCCGGCCGATCCGCCCGCTCGGCGACGATCAATGGCTCGCCAGGCCCCTGCTATGCGTGACTCGCGACGAGATCGTTCGCTACCTCCGCGAACACGCCCTGCGATGGCGAGAAGACCACACGAACACCGACACTGCCTATATGCGAAACTACATCCGCCACAAGCTGCTCCCCCTTCTGCAGCAAGAATCGCAGACTTGTCTCGTTGAGGGACTCTCAGACCTGGCGTCGTCTGCGGGCCGGCTCTATGATCGAATCCGGCAAGAGGTTGAGAAGACGCGAGCTGCCATAACACGCCGTGGCGATGATGTGGTCCGCATCGATGCAACCGAACTGGCGTTACTCCCCGAGTTGGTCGCAATCGAACTGATTCGACAGACGCTGGTGAGCCTGGGGTCGGGCGAACGGAACCTGACCGAACACCACTACAGGAACACCCTGCGGCTGGCCCGGCGGCGAGCGACTAATGGCGCAGTCTCCCTGCCGGGCGGTTTTTACGCCCGATACGAATCCGGCCAGGTCGTGCTGATTCGCGGAACACGCCGTCCGCTCCACATTCAGGACGCTGCACGTGGAATCAGCGGGCACTGCACGCCCTCCATCGTGGCCATCCCCGGCCGGACCCAGTTCTGTGGTTATGAGATCGACACAAAGATTCTGGATCGTGAAGAGTCTGATATGCACGCGATCGCAAGTGACAAGGGCCCCTTTGCCGAGTACATGGACTGGGATCGGGTGAAACCGCCTGTCGTCGTGCGGCCCCGGTTGCCGGGCGACCGGTTCGAGCCGCTTGGATTGGGGGCCGCCAAGAAGGTCGGCAAATTCCTCACGACGGCGAAGGTGCCCCGCGACCTGCGGGAGCGAACAATCATCGTCGCCGATCAGGAGAAGATCCTCTGGGTGTGTCCCATTCGCATCGCCGAACCCGTCAGGATAACAGACAAGACACAACGCGTGCTGAAGCTGACGGTTGCCGGCAGAGACGCATGAGACGCTCGCGAATGCCGCGAATTCGCGGGCGTCAGAACTCGCAGAGGCCGCTGGCGCAGCCGCCGGAGTAGTCAATGTCCGCTGAAACAAAATCGGGCGGCTCAATGGGTGGCGCATCGGCCTCCTCGCTTACGGAGAGGACTTGCGCAGCCTTCGAACCATACCGATAGACCGTGATGCCCTTGCACTTGAGTCGATGTGCCAGCAGATAGATCTCGCGAACGTCCTCGACCGTTGCATCCGCGGGCAGGTTGATCGTCTTGGATACGGCGTTGTCCGTATGCTTCTGAAAAGCCGCCTGGATTTCGAGGTGCTGACGAGGTGTCACATCGAATGCCGTGGCGAACAGCCGCTTCACGTCGGCCGGGACGCCCTTGACCTTCGCCAGCGAGGGACGCCTGGCCACTTCCGCCAGTAGTTCGCGGCTGTGGAACCCCCGCTCCCGGGCGATCTTGTCAAAGAGCGGGTGGCTCTCGAACAGGCGCGTGCCCGACAGGACGTTGCGGACGAAACTGACTGCAAACAGCGGCTCGATCCCACTGGAGCAGCCGGCAATGATGCTGATCGTACCGGTCGGTGCGATCGTATTGACCGTAGCGTTGCGGAGCCGTCGCCCGGCTCTGGCGTAGATCGACCTGCCGAAGCCGGGGAAAACACCTCGGTGTTTCGCGAGCCGCTCGGAGGCGGCGAGAGACTCCCGGCGAACGAACCGCATCAGCTTGTCGGCAAACATCACCGACTCCTTCGTGCCATACGGAATTCCAAGACGGATGAGCATATCGGCGAAGCCCATCACGCCCAGGCCGATTTTGCGGGTGGCCCGCGTCGCGGCCGCAATGGATTCGAGCGGATAGCAGTTGACATCAATCACGTCGTCGAGGAACCGGACCCCCCAATGGACTCGGTCACGGAGCTTGCTCCAATCGACGGCGGCGTCATCCGTGGTCATCTTGTCGAGATTGATGGAGGCCAGGATGCAGCTCTCATATGGCAGCAACGGCACCTCGCCACACGGATTGGTCGCCTCGATCCGGCCGAAGTCCGGCGTCGGATTGCGGCGGTTGACCTGATCCAGAAAGATCACGCCGGGGTCTCCCGTCCTCCAGGCGGCATTGACGATCAGATCAAACAGCGAGCGGGCTCTCACCCGTCTGACACTCTTGCCGGTCCGCGGGTTCACCAGATCGAACGGCCGGTTCTTCACAACCGCACTCATGAATCTGTCCGTCACGCCGACCGACAAGTTGAAGTTCCTCAGGGCGTTGGAGCCGACCTTGGCCTCGACGAAATCCACGATGTCGGGGTGGTCGCAGCGGAGCACACCCATGTTGGCCCCTCGGCGCCGGCCGCCCTGGACGATCACCTCGGTCGCCTTGTCGAAAATACTCATGAAGGAGAGCGGGCCCGAGGCGCGTCCCTTCGTCGAGCCGACGAGATCGCCCCGAGGACGCAGGCGGGAGAAGCCAAAGCCGGTGCCGCCGCCGGTCTGGTGAATGCGGGCCATGTCGGCCAGCGTCTTGAAGATACCCTCGACGGAATCTTCGACGGGAATGACGAAGCAGGCGGCAAGTTGTCCCAACGGCGTGCCGGCGTTCATCAGGGTGGGCGAGTTGGGCAGGAACTCGCCGCTGCGCATCATCCGATAAAATGCGTCTTCGGCCTCGTGCGACCGGGCAACCGAACCATAGTTGGCCTCTGCCCGGGCAACATGATGCGCCACGCGACGGAACAACTCGCTGGGCGTCTCGATGATCCGCCGGGACTCATCCTTGAGCAGATACCGCCTCCTGAGCACCTCGACCGCGTTGACCGGGAGTTTCAAGTCGTCCCTCAAGCCGAGTGCGGATTTGGCGAGGCGGACCTGAGAGCGATTCTCTCGATAGAGGATGTACCCTTTTGCGATGCGGCTGTAGCCTTCGGACATCAGCGTCGCTTCGATGATGTCCTGGATGTCCTCGACCCCGGGGGTCCTGCCCTTGTACCGCCCGACGAGATGCTCGACGACACGTTGCGTCACACGCCGGGCGATTCCCTCGGCGCGTTTGCGATCCTGGAGCGTTTCCATGGCCGCCCGCTGGATCGCCCGTTCGATCTTGGATGCATCGAACCCGACGATCGACCCGTCCCGTTTCCTCACCGCCCGGATCGCCGACCGCATCATCCCCATGGCCCGACTCCCTCAGAATGTATCACGACACCCGGACTTCACTCGGGCACCGGCAAACGTAGACAAATGCAGGCGGGAAGTTCAAGGGCACGAATTTCAGCCTCACCTCGGAGAAATACCGCTTCAGATCTCTGCCCACGGCTGTCGTGTATTGTAGTTGGATGAATCGCCCGGATCGGCCGGCGATGGCCAAGATCGCCTCCCTGGCCCGGCCGTCGAAGAGCGTCAGGGGCAACCCTGAGACGATGCAGTCGGGCTGATCGACATATCGCTCGCAGTGGATGGCGTCGTCATTGACGATCTGCAATCGGGGATCGTCGATATCCTCAAGACATCGGCAGAAGTCCCGATTGATCTCGAAAGAAGTCAGACTGGCGTTCTCAGGCAGTCGCCTGAGGATTTCTCGCGTCACCGGCCCGGTTCCCGCTCCGAACTCGACCACCTGGACGCTGTCGTCGATCTCTTCGGCCATTTTCGCGGCCAGCGTTCGGCCGCTCTGGACAACTGTCCCAAGCTGTTTCGGATGCAGCAGAAACTGCCGCGCGAAACGGAGACTATCCATATCGCTGCCTCCATCAAATCAGCGAAAAAACGAAACATATTCACCATACGAGGTGGTCGCCGTGATCGTCAAGGGATTTCGCTAATTTCGGTATCAAGAGTATCTTAGAACCGCTTTTCTGTGAAGATCCTTGACGTAAAGTACGATGTACTCTATAAAACCTGTGTGGGGTCTCGCAGGGAGTCTGTCACAGAGAACACATTGCCAGAGAGTCCCATAAGTCCATACGATAAGGAGAATTGCGGTGGATAGGTCGAAGATGCTGGGAATGGTGACGGTGTTGGCCTCGGTCAGTCTGATCGCAGGCTGTTTTGCCTCCAACCCGGAGGATATTCAGGCATTCGTGAAACCCTACGAGGTGAACGTAACGGCCGAGAGTTACACGGTGCAACCGCCTGATGAGATCGAAATCCATTGCACGCAGGTCGCTGAGGTCCATATGCAGCGGCAGCGGATCCGGCCGGACGGCAGAGTCAGTTTTGAGGTGATCGGGGAGGTGGACGTCGCCGGCAAGACCGCCAAGGAAATCTCCGACTCAATCACGGAGCGCGTCAAGGAACTGTACCAATTGCCCGGCGATCATCCTGTGGACGTACGGATCGCGGTCTTCGCGAGCAAGAGCTATTACGTGGTCGGGCAGGTCATGCGGCCGGGCCCGCGGGTCTATACCGGACGCGACAGTCTGCTGGAGGCACTGGTTTCCGCTCAGCCCAATGTGATGGCCTGGGAAGCACGCATCCAGGTTGTTCGTCCGGCGGCCCGAGAGGATGAGGAACCCCGGATCTTCGAAGTCAACCTGGACAAGATGGTTCGCCTGGGCGACACGACCAAGAACGTGTTACTCGAGGAAGGGGATATCGTCTACGTTCCACCAACCATTCTGGCCGCAGCCGGGATGATACTTGAAGAGTTCATCAGTCCTGTGGCCAGGGCCTTCTACGGTGCGTACCTCGTCTCGAATCCGCCGTCAACGTATCAGGGCGACTACTCCCCGAATGGCGGCCGATACTGACAACATAGGCAGAGCATCACGATGGACGTAGAGATAGTCGTATGAGTGCGCGGCGAGCCCTCAGGCTTACTCATCTGCTCAGTACAATCTGGTTCATGGCATGCATCGGGTATATCCTCGTGCTGGCCCTGCACCAGGCGGGATTCCACTGGTGGATCATCTTCTCGCTCTCGGGACACTCCGCGCTCGCCGTTTTCCTTCTGATCAGCCTCTACCTGTTCGCGTTGTTCCGCGGAGTCGGCGAATCCCAGCAGATCGAGGTCGAGCACCCTCTCACGACGACAAACTACTACATGGGTTTCTACGTGGCGGCCCCTCTGCTGGGTGGCCTGGCTGGTACGTTCGGCATGGCCGCCGGAACCGGTCATCTGGTCAATTTCTTCCTCGGCGTGGCGATGGGGACCCTGGGCACGACGTTCACAGTGTGGGTGGTCATCGACCCGATCGCCGGGCTCGTGGAGATGTTTCTGCCTTCCAGCCGCAAACACAGACTCGAACGACTCGCGCAAGTGGAAGCCCAACGTCGAACACGCCAGGAAAAACGAGAGCAGTTGCTCGCGGAGGCCTTTGCCCGCGAAGAGCAAGAACGGCAGCGATGGCAGCGGCGTCTGGAACCGCAGGCGGAGAAGCTCGCCGAATTGCTCGCCCACGATCTCAGAGACGCCCGGCGCGCCGAACGGGAGGCGGTGGCCATCGGTGCCAGCGCATGGCACCTCGGCGGTCTCAGTTGCATGCGGCAGCTTCGCGACATGACCGTCGCAATCTCCGGACAGGCCCCCGATCATGACACCGTCTCAGACTGCATCTCCAATTGGTGGGATGGGATTGGGGACTGGAGAAAACCGCTGTTCCGTTGAAGACGTGGACGTAGGAAGCGGATCACGTCCATGCGATCCTGCTTCCTATCATCCAATTCATCCGTATTCTCACCTCACGGACGAGAAGCCAACAGCACACGTCCGTTGACCTACAGTGCGCGTCGTCTCTTCAGCCAACCGATTACGCTCAACCCGATGCTGCTCAGAAGTATAGCGCCGGGGGCAGGAACGGTGACCAGCGTCAGCATATCCTGGGCGGGCATCTTGCCGTCCATCATGTTCAAGACCCTGACATTGCCGATATCCGTCCAATCGGATTCCTGTGCGAGGGAAACGAAGTCCTGGGCCTCCGGCGTCAGCACGTCAAACTCATAGCCAACTTCGCCTTCGAGGTACCAGATCGCTGTCTGCAATGCGAGGGCGGCCTTCATCCGGTCCGGGCCCGCAGCATCCGGATAGCCGTCCAGCGTACCGGCGCGAAACTGGGTGTACAGGTACGCCGTCTCGGGCGAGATCAGGTCGCCGCCCTGGTCGCCCGACGATTCATCGGGCCACCGGCCATCGCCCAGAACTGCCTCGTCGTTGAGTATAACCTCGTACGTAACCCCGACTTCGATGGGCTCATGTGCCTCGAGGCAGAAGGATTGGAACGACTCACCCGAGCCGATCAATTCGGCAAGTTCCGTGTTTGGGGTGAGCATGAATTCGCCGCTAAGCGGGGTAAGAGGATAGGTGTCGGCCACACGGCCAATTGTCACGCTCGGGGCCGCCACCGAGACGCCTGTTGCCAACAGGCAGATGGCGAGCGCCACTGAAAACCGTTTCATCTTGTTCTCCTTAGTTGTGCCAGTAGAGAGAAATCCAGGGATCAGTCCATTTCATCCTGAGTGGTGGGGTCGACGAGGGGGGGGACGAGCCAGGCCGACGCGTTCGACGGATAAGGACCCAACGGGAGCCGTCGCGCCGAGATCACTCGGTCCGGTCTCCCACGAATTGGCGGATACAGCATCGGTCCGCTGCGGCAGACCCTTCAAACCAAGATCGTCGCACATGAAGGACGGATGCGGATAGCAAGGTCCGAGAATCAACGCTCTCGGCGTATCCAGAAGGGAAGGGAGCCCGCACAGCTCGTGAAGGGAGTCCCCCCGTGGGGAAGGCTCCGACTCGCGATCGCCGGGCCAATCGGGATCGACGCGATCCGACCCCGCGACGCCGACCTTGGCCAAACGCGCTGCGCCCACGCGGCTGCAACTCAGCACACACAGGCACAGACCAATCCAGGCGCGTCGGTTCTTCATCGCAGAGACGCACACGAAGCCCAGGATACCCAGACACACAGCACCGGGACCATCGGGGATTGCCATGGCGAACAGCGCGGAACAGGTGCCGCCGGCCTCAGAGGAAGGATTCCAGCCCTCCCCGGACAAGAGTGTTGATCCGAGGACACAAGAACAGGGGGCCAGAGGAACGCAACGAGCCAAGCTCGCGGCACAGGTCGCGTCAATGGACGCACCCCATGCCATCTCCTTCCCGAATACACCGGTTCCACAGCACAGAACGGTAATCCAGGACGAGAGGACAAGCGAAACTCGAACTTCCCTGTCCAAACACATCTCCCCGTCTCCTTACGGTTGCACCAACAGGGGCCCGTCGGCCTGATGGTCTGCCACCCCCGCCACTGCCCCAGGGGATGGCCTCCTCTATTCACCATCATTCATTCGCGCGTATCGTAGCAGATCACTTCGATCTGTCAAGGCAAAAACCGCAGAAAAGTCCAATTGTTCGATTTCGCGAAAACGATGTCACACACATGTACTTATACAGAGAAAACGGCGGGCGGTTCACGGATCTTCAGGCAGCAAAACTCCTCATGGAAAAGGTCTCTGCACACGATGCAGCTCGAAGAGTCCCCACCAGAACATCGGGGACAATGCCTTATGGCGTCACACAAACAAAGCCGGCTTCACCCGAGCACCCCGCTGCCCAGCGAAGAACTCCAGGCCACAATGCGCGAGAGCTCGCGCCAATACACCGCGGACGGCCAATTGGTGTTGCGGCACACATTCGGAATCCCCTACAATCGGAGTGCCGCTGCGGCAGGAAACGACGTGGGTCTGTGATGACCACAGATGCGTTGGTCGTTTTGGAACGATGGACTCTGACTTCTTGAGGTGGGACATGGAATTCGACGTGGGGCCGGGAGGTGCGTTTCGCTACTGCCCGAAGTGCGGGGCGGCGGCGATGCGAGTGGTGAGCTCAAAGCTGCTGCGGTGCGACGCCTGCGGATTCGAGTTGTTCATGAACTCGGCGGCGTCCGTGGCCGGGGTGATCGTGGACGCACGTGGGCGAATGATCGTGCTGGTCCGGGGTAAAGAGCCCGGCAAAGGCGGCTGGGACCTGCCGGGCGGTTTCGTGGATCCGGGCGAGACGGCGGAGGAAGCTCTTCGACGCGAGGTCTGCGAAGAGGTGGGTCTGGAGATCACGGGCACACAGTACCTGGGCTCCTGGCCGAACGTCTACGAGTATGGGGGCGTCCGCTATCGGACACTCGACTTGGGATTCGTCTGCACAGCGGCCAAAGCGGAACACGCCAGACCGATGGAAGACGAAGTCGGGCAGGTGCTGTTCCTGCCGCCGGAGAAGGTGGACTTCGGACGATTCGCATTCGCTTCCGTCGGGCGGATCGCCGGGGAATACCTGCGTGGTCGGTTGTCTGAACGAGTCTCCTGACAGCACTGCGTTCGCCCCTTCTGTCACACCGATCTTCTCGCCACCCGGATTCGGCCTCATTGTCCGGCGGGGTTAGGTGGCGTCGTGGACCGTTTGTATCGCTCGATCTGCGCCGTGATCCGCGAGACGAGTGGGTCGTTGCCGACTGATTTGGCGATTCGCAGCGCCTCGTCCAGGCTCGCGAAGGCCTTGTCCATCCGGCCTGTCTCCGCATAGCTCACGGCCAGGCACAAGAGCGCCTCGGCGTTGTTCGGGTCGCGCTGCAGGATCTGCGACAGGTGGGCGATGGCTTGCTCGTGCTGTTTCAGGCGGGCCAGCGTGATCGCGAGGTTAAAACGGATCGCCGTGTTGTTGGGGTCGAGGTCCACCGCCTTGGCCAAATGCTGCACGCCCTCCTGGAACGCTCCCTTCACGCACAGCGCAACGCCGAGGCCACCGTGCGCCAAGCTGTGGTCCGGCCTGAGCTCGACCGTACGCCGGTAGTGCTCGATGGCCTGCTCCGTCTTGCCCTGCTCGTCCAGGACCAGAGCGAGATTGTAGTGGGCCTCGTAGTCGTTGGGCTTGAGTTGCAGGGCCCGCTGCCAGTTCTCCACCGCCTGCGGTTTGTCGCCTCGTCGGTACATCGCGACCCCAAGGTTGAAGTAGGCCTCCGCGTTGTCCGGGGCGATTTGGAGTGATTTTTGCAGATGGCCTACCGCTCGATCCATCTGGCCCTTGGCGATGCAGACGACGCCCAACTGGGTTCGGATCTCGGCTTCCGCCGGCTTGAGCTTGGCCGCTGCGGACAAATGCTCGATCGCTTCGTCGTACTGCTTGCGGCCGAACATCGCCAGTCCGAGGTAGTAGAGCGCATCGGCGTTCTTCGGATTCTGCTCCAGCGCCCTGCGGGCCTGACGCTCGGCGCCGTCATAGTCGTTCGACTTCAGGAATTCCCAGGCGGCGCGGACGTAGGACAGATCGTCGATGAACTGCTCGCGGATGCACCGGATCGCGACAGCGGAGGCACTGACGAATTCCGGAATGTTGGCGGCACGGTCGGGCGAGGTCAGATGGTCCAGAACCACGGGCGGAGTCGTCTCACCCTGCTCGTCGACGTGGGTCAGGTAGAGCTTGGTATAGGCCGAGTCCGGCTTGCCCGAGAAGACCAGCCATCGCCCGTTCGGGGAGAAGCTGTGCCAGGAGTTCATTCGCGTCGTGTTGGCCCGCAGCCGTCGGGCTTCGCCCCCCTGGGCCGGGATGATGTACAGCTCGCTGTCCGGCTGGAGGAGCATGTAGTTGGCCGCTTTGCAGAACACGATCCACTTGCCGTCGGGCGAGTATCGCGGGAAGTAGTTGCTCAGGCCGTTGAAGGAGGCCCCTGCCAGTGGCTCGGGCGTGCCGCCTTGGCCGTCGTTGAACGGAATTCGGTAGAGACTGAACTTGAACGGCTTGCCTTCTTCGAGGAACACGCGGCATTCCTCAGGGCTCAGGAGCACCTTCTGCGGCCCGCCGGGAGTGCGGAGACTGTACGCCTCCGTCGCGGCAAAGACGATGTGCTTGCCGTCCGGGCTCCAGGTCGGATTGCTCTGGACGAGGCTCGGCACATCCGCGCCGGGCAGCGACTGGAACGTCTTGGCCTGGCGGTCGTAGATGCACAGAATGCCCTTGACCGGGAAGAAGAGCTGCGAGAAGTCCAGGTTGGGCTTCGGGACGAAGACGGACTCATCCTTGACGGTGCTCACCACGTACCGGCCGTCGGGCGAAACCTGGGAGAGCAGGCCGTAGGTGACTTGCCCGTCGGCGCGTTTGTAGTCACCCCACGTGATGACCGTGCTGCGGTCGAGCGTCATTTGCTCCCGGACCGGAACGAGGGCGTAGGAGCCCTTGTCGTTGGCGTAATCAACGTCCATTCCCAAGACGCCGGCGTCGGCGGAGAACGAGTGGCAGTTCCCGCACACAGGCAGCTTATCGAGCACGATCGGCGGAGGTTCCCGCGAGGAGATCACGCCGAATCGCCACTGGATGCGAGACGGGTCCCTGACGGCGTCTGCGAAAGGCAGGTTCACCTCGCGATAGAACAGCGGTGCCCCCACGGCATCCGACGACGTGGAGATCACAATCCGGCCCACGGAAAGGACCTGCGACGGCATCTTGCAGTCGATCCCGACGACAGTCACCGCCGCCTGCTTGTCGATGGACCGCTTCTTGACATCCTCCCAGACCGACGCCGGAGGCCGCCATTCGGGCGCCTCGACAAAGGAATCGATCCGCCCCCCGCCG
Source organism: Phycisphaerales bacterium (assembly GCA_039683175.1). Classification (GTDB taxonomy): domain Bacteria; phylum Planctomycetota; class Phycisphaerae; order Sedimentisphaerales; family Anaerobacaceae; genus PLanc-01. The sequence continues at coordinate 17,941 of JBDKRX010000087.1, read as the reverse complement.
GCCGGGAACTCGATGGAGACCAGCCACCGGTTCGAGCGGGGATTGGAGTCCGCCCAACGAAACAGCGGCGACGGAAGCTCGGGCGGGAAAAGCGTCCCATCCAACGGATACATGATCTGGAGCCCACCCGCCTGCGGCGTATTTGCCAGGGCTGCCAAGACCTCCCCCGCGTCCGTCTTGTGAACGGAGAATATCGCAAAACAGGCGACCGCCAAGCCCGCCACGGCGACCGCTGCAATCAGGAGATTACGGACGGGTCTTCGCATGGGCCCTTGTACATACCGTCAAAACGCTGTCTACCCATTCAGATAGTAACAGAATTGCCCCGGTCATGGCAACAGGCGTGCGTCTTTTTGCCCTTTCTTCAGGACATCTCCATCAGGAACGCGTTCGCTCCGTTGACGGACTTGCGGATACAGACCCAGACGCGCCCGTCTTCGCCCGTAGATACCAGCAGTTCGATCTCGTCCCCTTCGAAGACCTCGGCCAGATAGGTGAGCTGGATCGCATGAATCTCCGGGAGGCCACTGAGCTTCCGGTATATGGCGTCGAAGGCCCACCGAACGTACTCCGTGTTGTTCACGTGCCCGTTGAAATCGAGGGCGCTGAATGGGACCCGAAGCGTGCCCACCGTCGCGTATTCTCCGGCCGGCACAAGCCGCGTCGGGCCCGCGGCCAGAGCCCTGGGACCATCGGGCGGCAGGTTCAGATCGAGCCGGTCCAGGTTCTTTGGGCGGCCGCTGCGCTTGTCGAGGATCATCCAATCGCTGGCGGCCCGGAAGAACTCCCGGCCGTCCGGAAGGCACCCGGTGAACTCGCGAGACGCAATGAGCCGACGGCAACCGCTCGGCCATGTGCAGACGACCAGGTGATCCTGCCACCTCGGCATCTGGGCAAACTCGATTCGCAGGTTCACCAGCACCCAGAGGCCGTCGCGCCGGTCCAGGTCACCAAATCCCAGGCCAAGCTCCTCGGCATGGCACGCGGCTGCCTCCTGCAGATATTGCATGAGCGCATTGGGCTTGATGGACCCATCGGGCCGGCAGTCATGCATTCGCACGATAAAACGATCTTCCCTGGGGCACACGATCCTGCGTCCTCCTGGTGCGCCATGTCGGTATCCTTCGTAAAGGTCGCTCATTATGGTCGTCGGCCCGGGCAAGAGCAAGATGCAGCAGACCGCGTAAGGCAAAACCTGCGTGGGCGATCAATTATCCGGTTTTTTTAGGACGATTTTTCTTGACAATGCCGGTATTGGAGTATAGATAGGAGGTATATGTCAGCCACGGCGGGTGGGGTCCCGTCGTGGGAGAAAGCCCGGCCTGCTGCCATGAGGGGTAGCAGGGGTTCCGGGCCGCAAAGGATTGCAGTGACAGGAAGACACGGAGGAGCCTACGGAGAGTAGCCTGCCGGAAGCGATGGAGCGAACGAACAACCCACACGTGCGTACATATCTCTCTGTGGCGACCTGTCATAAGGTGTCTCGCCGATGGACGTGAGCACAGACGGCCGCTGGGGCCGCGAATCACCCAGGAAGGGACTGATTGGGGAGCAAGGAGGTGGACAATGGTTACGGCAACAATTGCGTAGAATGGCGATAGACCACTACACCGGTCGAATTTCGGCGGACTGAACCACATACACAGTACTTGCCGTGCGCCGTAGGGAGTGAGGCTTTCTTTCCCGCGATTTGCCCGCGTGATTTGTCGTGTCGCAAGAGCGATGTGACACGATAAGCGAGGGGAGGTGTTCCGCCCGTGCCGAGGGACGGCGGGGTTCGAGCACGGGAATCCCCAAGGAGAGTCGCGCAGTGTCTGAGCGAGCCAGGGATGCTCCGATTCGCCGCGCAACGGCAGAAATGCCAAGGAAGGTGTGAATATGAAGAGAACGTTGTTGGTCATCATGCTGACTGCTGCCATGTGTCCTGGCCTGCTGTGGGCGGCGCCTGTTTCCTATATGGGCAAGCTCGCCTACGGGGGAACCGGCGCCGATGGCACTCTGATTGTGAACAGTGTGGGACCCCAGGCAGGATGGCTGTCCCCGATCACGTCCGTGAGCTGGCAGGTGGATAACACGACCACACCGGGACTGTGGCACTATGAGTACACGATCACGGTCCGCGATGGAGGGGACCTGTCTACGGATATCCAGTGCGTGATCCTCGAAACGTCGTCCACATTCTCCTGGAACGACCTGGATTCCGTGAGCAGCACGCCCGCCGATTGGATTGCCGACGTGGAGATCGGCTCGTTCAGCTGGTCGCACAATCGGAACCTGCCGAGCAGCGTCTACGGCGTCCTGTTCGGCACAGCAGTCGTCGATCCGACGACGTTGACAATCGGCTTTGACTCAGACCGTATGCCGGTGTGGGGCGACCTCTACGCCAGAAGTTTCGCGGTGAATGGAAGCTACAACACACTTGCCAACGCCGGGTGGGAGTCCGTCATCGACGATATCGATCCGACCACCCCCGCGAGCGACGGGAGCATCCTCGATCACATCTTGGTTCCGGACAGCGTGGGCACCCAGGATGTGGAGGTACCCGCCCCCGGGGCAATCCTACTGGCCACATTGGGCACGTCCCTGGCCGGATGGTTACGGTGCCGACGCTGGCTCTGAGCCGGGCCCGTGCAAGTGGCACGACGCCCCAGGGGACACCCGTGGGAGTTCCCCAGCTCCCGGAAAGCTCCAATGCAACGGGGTGGCCTGGAATGCCTCCAAGTCACCCCGATGCACCTCGCGTACTGACGCGCCTTGCTCCGGCGCGCCCAAGGGACAGAAGAGACAGGGCCGGACGGATTGGCCCGGCCCTGCTATTGGACAAAACTACCTACAGAACACGATTCCGGCGAAGCCAGCTCACAAGCCCTGCGCCCAGACTGCCCAGAACAACGGCGCCCGGAGCGGGAACCACGGGCTGTTCCGGCTCTTCCGGCTCTTCCGGCTCCTCAGCCGCCTTGAACGCCTCGGCGTTCGCGGTAACCGTCAGCTTCAGAGTGCCGTTGTTGCTGCCGCCCGGGATGGCGTGCAACGGCGTAACCACCTGGAGGGAACCCGTGACCACGTCGGTGAAGTCGACACCGTCCGCGACAGACAGCGCCACCGCGTCGGAATCGGAAATGCCGAGGCCCACGATCTCCAGTGTCGCCGTGACACTCCCTGTCGCCCAGTCGCCGGTTATATCGGTGAGCAGTTCCGGCGTAAGGGTGTAATTCACGGTGTAGGTCGTCTGCAAGGACGTGGAACCCGATACCCAGAAGATCGACCACTGTCCGCCAAGTCCGCCGCTATCCGTGACGCTGGCGGCATCGGCAACGGTGTCCAGAGCATATGCGACATCCCAACTGCCGAGATCACCCAATGCCGGGGACGGCGGGACGGGAACAAAACCCGTCTTGCTGATCGACGCGCTGACCATAAAGTGAGTGGAGGAGGCGTAGCTTGCCGATGACAGTCCGAGGACCATCGCCGCAGCTATGCCTAACAGGAACATTCTTTTCATCTCTTCATCTCCATAATACTCAACGACCGCATCTCTCTACCAAGCCCGAAGGCCCTTTCGACGGCGCCTACGCAAGCGACCGCCACAACCAAATCGCCTTCTCTGCCTTGTACCCTCCTGCTACCCGGAGCACCGGGACCGGCAACACACATCATCCTGCAGGATCCCAAGCCGTCCGACCCAGATTACAGACCGGACCGACGATGGAACCGGCTGCGGATTCACGTTGCGCAGGGGCCGCATTAGGTAGCCACCGGGACCCGATTGTCCGAGGCGCCGGTGCTGACGTCCGCATGCCCATGCTCCCCTGGATCTCTCACCAGGAGTGCTCCATCCATTACGATACCGTGACAATTCTGGCCCTTCCGCAAGAGCCACATCAATTGGGGACCGGATCGTGTCAACTGCGCGACGGCAAAGTCTCAGGCGCCACCCCACTCCATGGAAGGCGTTCATGGATTCTCCAAACAAGGCAAGGGCACCGCACACCAATTGGGAAAATGCAGTAAGCAATGTTTCTCTGTCCACCTCGTAGTCCGTGACCATCGGGTGAACCTCCGCCGCGTTGTCTGGGCAAACAAGACCGCTCCGTGTCCCCACAAACGAGAAACAAAGAACCGGCAGCCTTGCGCCCTGCGTCTCTACACCTCTCCTCCTTTCCGACGCAAGTCCTGAGGCATTCCAGACCATCACCACAGGGCAAGCGCCCGCAAAACTACGGTAAACCATCCTCCATGTGCGGCGAATCCATGCGCCCAATCAATGGGGTAGTTATCCCTCCTCCCGTGAGGCACCCCTTTGGTATTATAATAGCCCCCCGCCGATCTAATGTCAAGCGGTTGGCCTGGATTTTGGAAAAAAACATGACAAATTTTCAGGCATTGAACACAGGGACATCTCAGCAGATTTTCCGGCCATTCCCCCACTGGCGGAGTGGTTCCGACGCAGGCACCGGCTGCGCGGCCGCGTTCATGCACACGATGTGGTCCTGGGAGAGCCACAGCGAAGACTTGCGGCCCTTTTCCATTGGAGGCTTTACTTTTCCGGCATCCGACGGCCTAATATGGTATGGTGTGAAGGGATGTGCGAAGGAGCCCGGAACCCTGTTTGAATGGATCGAAAGGTTGACGATGAGAAGACGGATAGTGTCGGGACTGCTGCTATCGGCGGTCGTCTTGACAGGCTGCCAGACCAAGCGGGCCGTGGTCAAGCCGCAGTATGACAGGCCGCTGCCGCCCGGACAACTGGCGCTGCGCAAGATCGTGGACCCGAGTAAATACCCGGATTTCACAGCAGGCTGGCGGGATCTGGACAGCCTCAGGACGGCGATTCGCAGCAGCCTGAACTACTTTGCCAAGCCATCGAGCAAGCAGTACTTCCCGTACGACCAGATCACTCACGCCCAGGCAGTCGCGACCCTGGAGGAGTTCCTCAAGCTGCTGGATTCCGGGGCAAGACCGGAGGAGATCAACGGCCTGATCTGCGCCGGCTTCGACGTCTACGAATCCGTCGGCTGTGACGACCAGGGTACCGTCCTGTTCACAGGCTACTACACCCCGATCTTCGAGGGTTCCCTCGTACAGACCGCGCAGTTCGGATCGCCTCTGTACAAGGCGCCACCAGACCTCGTGAAGGGGCCGGATGGCGAGACGCTCGGGCGCCGGGGTCCGGACGGGCAGATCACACCTTACCCGGCGCGAGCGGAGATCGAGGAATCCGGGATGCTGCGGGGACAGGAATTGATCTGGCTGAGCAGCCCATTCGAGGCCTACATCGCCCACGTGCAGGGTTCCGCCAAGGTGCGGCTCCCCGACGGCCAGATCCTCACGGTCGGTTACGCCGCCACGAACGGGCATGAGTACGCCAGCGTGGCCCAGCGCCTCGTGGCAGAAGGCAAAATCTCCTCCGACCGGATCAGCCTGGCGACGATGATCGACTACTTCGAGGAGCACCCTGACGAGGTCCAGACCTACGTTCGGGCAAATCCTCGGTATGTGTTCTTTCAAAGCAGCGAAGGCACGCCGCGAGGCAGCCTGAATGAGCCGGTAATCCCCTGGCGAACGATCGCCACCGACAAATCCATCTTCCCGAGGGGGTGCCTGGCGTTTCTCTCGACGACGCTGCCTTCGGCTCAGGCCGGCCAGATATCCATGAACCCCTATGGCGGCTTCGCTCTCGACCAGGACACCGGCGGCGCCATCCGCGCCCCGGGCCGCTGTGACATCTACATGGGCGAAGGCGACGAAGCCGGGCAGTTGGCGGGACAGACCTATCAGGAAGGCCGGCTCTACTACGTCTTCCTCCGTCCGGAGTCACTCGCTCCCGAGCCCCTCACAGGCATCGAGGCAAGCCAGAGTGACAGCAAAGAGCCGGTCCCGCAGGCGGACGTGACGACGCGTCCATAGTCGATTGACTGACGGTGTCGCGGATTGAGCAGATCGCAACGTGACAAGAAAAAGGCCCGGCGACGCCTCGCAGGGCCTTTGCATCCAGTTGACCTATATGAGTCTTCTATTCGGGGCGGTTCCTGCTGTGCTCTTGCAGGACCGAATTGCAACCGACACGCCCGTGGGCGGCATCGATTTTCAGACAGGCGTGACATTGGTGGCCTCGGGTCCCTTGCGGCCCTGGCCCTTGTTGTACTCGACCGCCTGCCCTTCGTGCAGCGTCTTGAATCCCTCGCCCGCGATGTTGGAGTGATGGATGAACAGCTCCTCGCTGCCGTCATCCGGGGTGATGAATCCAAAACCTTTTTTCTCGTTGAACCACTTCACTGTTCCTCGTGCCATGCTTGCTCTCCTGGGACCTCGGCATGGTCCCTGTACCGATCTCTCGCTTGCTGGTTACTTCGGGACGACGTTCGTCGCACACGGGCCCTTGCGCCCCTGGCCCACGGTGAATTCCACCTTCTGCCCTTCGTTGAGCGAGGCGTACCCCTGGGTCCTGATTTCCGAGTGATGGACAAACAGATCATCTCCACCCTCATCGGGGGCGATGAACCCGAAGCCCTTGTCCGCGTTGAACCACTTTACTGTGCCTTGTGCCACTGGATCTTCTCCCGAGCCCGCACGGGCTCCAAACACGTTCCCTCTGTTTCATGAAGGGGTAGACTCCGAGGGAGAAAAGTATACACCTTTACAGGCCTTCCACTATACCGCCCCAGACTTTCACTGGGTATATAATAAAGCCCGAAAAGAGAGAAATTTCAGGCTGTCCATCATAGGGAAATCCCTTACCCGGCAGGAAGGGCGATGTCCAACCATGAGACATGCGTGACACACACTAAACCATCACCGCCGCGACGCCCCCGCCTAACGCTCGCGATACTTCCAGGTGAAATTGCAGACGTCGTCCGCTGTGCCGTAGAGGCCGTCCCAGCCGGCACTGATCAGGATGTAAGAGTCGTGGTTGAAGGGCTCGATCCCGGACCGGGCTCGGTCATTCTGTGTGTTCAAATAGAACTGATTCGGATCGTTGAGTGGATGGACCTTGCCGGGCTGGCCGGGCACGCCCAAAGCAACCAGTGTTTGGTTGTCCTCGCACTTGTAGATATTGTTTCGGTCGCCTCGCTTGTGGGCCCAGCCGAATGAGTTCGCCCTGTAGTAGAGGATGGGCATTCCCGTCTTCTTACCGCTGGGACGCTTCTGCCCAAATGTGTCACACAGAACGAGGGTATTCTCGGGGAATGGGCCCGTATTGCCCTTGCCATAGACGTCCACCAAGCGACACGCGTTTGCGTTCGCGACTTGAAGGAACGGCCCCTTTCTGGCCTTGAGATTGTCAGGGGATGGTGCGGCAGGATAGAAAGATGCAAGTGTGGCCGGGTCCAAGCCGTCACATCGGAAAGCCGACTTCGAGTGCCAGCCAAGCAAGTCCTGGCCCATCACGGCCTCGGCCAGTTTCATCGCGCCACAGTAGGGCTTGCCAGTTGGATCATTGGCGTCCGAAGGAGGATATATGAAGTACCCGGACTTGAAGAGTTCGAGGGCCGCATCCATCGAGTGTAGCTGGGCCTCCTGCTTGATATTTGGGTGGGGTCTGGGCCCACGGGCGCGAATCAAGAAGAACAAGATGCCGAGCAGCAGCACAAGACCCAGCACCATCCACGCTTCTGATGAGGCTCTGCGATGCGAAAACCCGACGCGTCTCATGGTCTTCTCCCTCTGTTTTCTGGCGCTCTACACTTCCCCCGCGTTCAGATCTCGACGACCTCCGTCTTCTCGGGTCGGAGGCGTTCGAGCTCGGGCAGTTGGTTCTCGCCCATCCGCACCTTGATGATGGCCTGGCCGTCGTCGTACCGCTCGCTCACGATCTGGCCGTGGGTGCGAAGGAAACTCTGCACCTTGCCGTTGGCCTGGCTGGTCGTGACTCGCAGGAGGACCTCGCGGCCTCTGTAGTGCCGGGTGATGCTGCGAGCCAGTTCGTCCAAGCCCAGGCCGGTCCTGGCCGAGATCGTCACGGCGTCCGGGTGCAGCGTCTGAAGCATTTCGAGCGGACCGACGTCCTTGATCGCATCGACCTTGTTGAACACCTCCAGCACGGGCTTCTCCTCGCAGCCGATCTCCGACAGGACCTGCTCAACCGACTCGACCTGCGCCACCACGTCGGGGTTGGACACGTCGATCACGTGTAGAAGCAGATCGGCGGACACCGCCTCCTCCAGCGTTGCCTTGAACGACGCCACGAGCTGGTGCGGCAGATTCCGCACGAAGCCGACCGTGTCGCTCAGAAGCACCTCGACCCCCCGGGACGGCGACCACTTCCGCGTCTTGGTGTCCAGCGTGGCGAAGAGGCGGTCTTCGACGAAGGTGCCCGCGTTGGTCAGGGCATTCAGCAGCGTGCTCTTGCCGGCGTTCGTATAGCCGACGATGGAGACCTGGAAGAAATCCTTGCGGCCCCTGATCTCGCGGAGCTTGCGCTTGTCGATTCCCTCCAACTCGCGTTTGAGCTCGGTGATCCGCTTGCTGACGAGCCGGCGGTCGATTTCCAACTGCTGCTCGCCGGGCCCGCGGACGCCGATCGCGCCGACGGCGCCGGCCGCCGGACCGCCGCTGGCCCCGGTCACCGTGTCCAGGTGCGACCACATCCTCGCCAGTCTCGGATACGTGTACTCCAACTGCGCCAGCTCCACCTGGAGCTTGGCCTGCTTGGTCTGCGCCCGCGTGGCGAAGATATCCAGGATCAACTCGCTGCGATCCACCACCTTGGCCTGGGCGACAGTCTCCAGTCCGCGAATCTGGGCGGGCGACAGGTCGTTGTCGAAAATAATGACATCGGCCTTGAATCGCTTGACCCGCTCGGCGAGCTGCTCGGCCTTGCCCTTGCCGATGTAGGTGGAAGCGTTGATGCTGCGGATCTTCTGCTGAAAACGATCGACGACGTCCGCTCCGGCGCTTTCGGCCAGCGCGGTCAATTCCGCCAGGTTGTCATAGCCATCCGAACGCGGCAAAATCGCGGCCACAAGAATGGCACGCTCTTTTCTGACCGTCAGGTTCTCGCGAAGCTTGTCCAACTAAGGTTCAACCTCCAAGTCACGGGTTTTCACGGTTCCTCGACTCAGGACTGCTGGCCCGACGGAACCGTTCGGACCTACAAGAAGGATACCCCGTCCCCGCCGGATTTCACGAAAAATATCCCGCAGCATTTTTAGGACTTGAAAACGGTTTGGACCTGTGGTAAGCTTCGGGTTTTCCGCCCTGCATGCAAGGGTCGTAGGTCTTGCAGTCGCGAGGATTTGGAGTCGATCACGGGTTTTAAGGAGTACACATGCTCAAAGTGAAAATGCGATCAGGCGAGTCCGTGCAGCAGATGATTCGACGTTTCAAGAAGCTCTGCGAGAAAGAGGGCTTGATTCGCGACATGAAGCGGACGGCCTACTACGAGAAGCCGTCGGAGAGGGAACGCCGGCGTATGCGAAAAGCCCAGCGAGTCATCCGGCACTGAGTCGCCGACCTGCCATCCTTGCATCGACTGCAAATCAAGCCCAGGCAAGCACTTGCGACACTTGCCTGAGGGTTTCTGTTGTGCCGTGAAGACTGCTCGTGATCTGACACTTCGAGCGGACCTATGGGGAGATGTTTTGCGCACTCTCAGCCGGCCAGGCCGAGCAGTCGCAGCAGATTGCCACCCATGATATCCGCCATCCCGTCGGCGGTCGTCTCCCCTTCAAGCAGAGCGTTGTACGTCGCGACGCAGACGTGCATCACCGCAAACGGGGTGTCGCTGCCGAAACAAACCCTGCGAGCGCCGAGAGACCGGATCGCCTCCAGCACGGAAAGATGGTTGACCATGCTGCCGATCAGATGCACATTGGGGCACTCCTGGGCCATTTCGACCACCGCCCTGCTCATATCGGGAAACCCGACCCCACCCATGTGCACGCAGAGCGTCTGCATCTTGGGGAATCGCCTGGCGATCTTGGCGATACGAAATGGGTGGGTCTGCTCGAAGGCGTCCATGCCACAATGGAACGCGATGAGTCTGCCGGTCGCGGCGATCTCCTCCACCACCGGCATGGAGACCCTGGGATCATCGACGAAGAAGTCGTTCTCGGCGCCGTTGAGCTTGACGCCGAAGAAACCATAGTCCTCGACGCATTTCCTGACCATGTCCCTGGCCTTTTGAACGCCCAGCCGGGGGTCCACCCAGCCGAAGCCCAGGAGCCGGTCTGGATGAGACTTCACCGCGTCACGGACATAGGCGTTGGCCTCATCAATCTGACGCATGTACGGCGGAATCAGCCAGACGAGAGCCTTATCGACCCCCGAGCGATCCATCCGCCGCAGAAGTTCCTCAGCCGTGATGTTGCCCCCCTCAGCGAAGGGCGAGATATGACAATCTGCATCGACGATCATTCACGAATCCTCAGCAAGTCGGTTCCATCGACGGCTTGTATCACCGTCGGCGAAACGCATATGTGTTCCGAATCCTGTCCACGATCTCTCTCGCCCGCAGGCCAAACCTCTTGAACACCTCGTCATACGCCGACCGGCAGGCCTCCTCGAATTGACGCTTGTCGGGCCAGGTGAACTGCATCCCTGCGTTCTGAAGCAGTCCCTCCAACTCAGCGTCCCGCCGCATGGTGTACTCAAGCTGCCAGCGGCTGGACTCGGCGACGCACTCTCGGAAAATCTGCCGGTCCTCGTCGGTCAGCGTCTGCCAGAATTGTTCGCTGATGAGCACGTAGGCCGAGTTGTAGATGTGGGCGGTCATCGCGATGTACTTCTGGGCCTCGAAGAACCGACCGGACCAGGTGTTTTGCAGCGGGTTCTCCTGTCCCTGGACCGTACCGAGCAAAAGGGCTGAGTACAACTCCGAGAAGGGCATCGATACGGGGTCGGCCCCGAGCGCCCGGATCGTCTCGATCTGGGCGAGGTTCTCCGGCGTGCGAATCTTGAGCCCGGCGAGGTCCGACGGATGGTGGATCGGCCTCCGGGAGTTGGTGATGTGCCGAAAGCCGTTCTCGTAGAAGCCGATCAATCGCAACCCCCGCGGCGGCAACGATGCGGCCAGCTCCTCCATCACGGGTCCCGCGTTCACCTGCATGGCATGCTCGCGGTCGCGGTACAGGTACGGCATCTCGAAGAGCGAGAACAAGGGTTCGTATGTATTGAGCAGGCCTGTAACCGTCATCTGGGCCGTACTGAGGGTAAGCATCTCCTGAAGCACCTTCTCGTCGCCGAGCTGGCCGCCGAAGTAAACCTTCGCGCGATATCGGCCGTGGGTCTTCGCTTCGAGGCTCCGGCCGAAGCGATCCAGCGCCTGGGTGAACGAATGCTGGCGCGAATGGGTCACGCCGATCCTGACAAGGCGCGCCTTCCCGGTGGTTGGGCCGGGCATTTCGATCTTGAACAGCTCAGGGCTCGGCGGGTCCTCGGCCGCCGAGGCGCAGGCCTTCGGCATGAGCAGGTCGGGCAGGAACAGCACGAGCCGGTCCGCGTAAGTGACAAGCATCAGCGTCGCGACGAGCGGAAGCAGGAAGGGAACGATGGCTCGCATCAGGACCTCAAGCTTGAGCCTGCTGATGTGGCTCATGACGAACAGGCACATCCCCACCGGCGGCGTCACCACCCCGATCATGAGGTTGACGGCCATGAGGACCCCCAGATGGATCGGGTCGACGCCGACCGCAGGCGAGGTCACCAGCGGGTAGATGATAGGGATGAACAGGATCAGGACGACCCCCGCTTCCATGATCGCCCCGAGGAGCAACAGGAGGATATTGAGCATCAGAAGGACCACATATTTGTTCCGGGTGAACCCGAGCACCGCCGAGGCCACGTTCTCCCCCGCCCCGGCGATCGAAAGTTGGAATGAGAATGCCGAGGTCAGGGAGATGACGAATGTCACGACCGCGGTCGTAATCATCGTATCGACGAAGATCGCAGGCAGGTCCCGCACCTTGACCGTGCGATAGAGGAACATGCTGATCGCCAGGGCGTAGGCCGCAGCCACCGCGGCCGCCTCCGTCGGCGTGAACCACCCAGTGACCATCCCGCCCAGCATGAGAACGGGCATCAGCAGAGGCACGACCGCCTGGCGCGTGGCGTCGAGCTTCTCACGCCGGCTCGACCGCCGATCTCGCGGATACTCCCTCGCGCGGGCCATGAAGTAGATCAGGACCATCAAAGCCAGACCCATCAACACACCCGGCACAATCCCGCCCAGGAAGAGCCTGCCGACGGATTCCTCGGTCATCGCGGCGTAGATAATCATCGGAATGCTCGGCGGGATGATCGGGCCCAGCACGGAGGCTGCGGCGGCAACCGACGCGGCGAAGGGCTTGTCGTAACCGTTGTCCTCCATGGCCTTGACCTCGATCTCGCCCAGTCCGCCGGCGGCCGCGACCGCCGAGCCGGTCATCCAGGCAAAGAGCATGCTGGCCACCACGTTGGCGTGGGCCAGCCCGCCGGGGACGGCGCCGATCCAGACCCGTGCGAACTTGAAGAGCCGGTCCGTGATGCCGCCGGCGTTCATCAGCCGGCCCGCCAGCAGGAACAGCGGAATCGCCAGGAAGACAAAGTTGTCGATCCCGGCCACCATCTTGTGCGGGATCGCCGCCAGCGGGATGTCGCTGAACGCGGCCAACGAGATGCAGCAGGCGACGCCGATGGCCAGCGCAATCGGCATGCTGATCGCGACCAGGATGGCAAAGAAGACCACCAGGGCCAGGATCATACGCCGCCCTCCCCCACCGGCGGCACGTCAAGCTCCGCCATGAACTCGGCCGTGTAGAGAATCATGCACAGGCACAGGATCGGGACGGGCACGTAGAACCAAGCCTGCGAGATCCCCAGGATGGGCAGCACCGTCGGCCAGAGCAGCCGGCACATCAGAATCGATTGCACGAGAACAATGACTGCAAACCCCAGGATGAGCAGGTAGTTCAAGCCTGTGATGCGGCGCCGCCAGGCGGCCGGCACCCGGTCGAGCAACAGCGTGAAGCCGACGTGCGATCGCTTGCGGTACGCCAACGCGGCCGCCAGGAAACACGACCACACGAAGAACAGCCGGCTCAGTTCAACCGACGAATGGAACGGCCACGTGGCGATGGAGCGAGCCGCCATTGCGACGACCACAACGGCAAAGAACGCCATCGCCGAGACTGCCGTGCCCGCATACAGCAGACCGTCGAGAAACAGGTTGACCCGTCGCACAAATGCGATCATACACCCCGATCTCTTCCCTGGCCCTCCCACCGCGCAAACGGCACGTCACAAGACACCGCTCCATTTGCCATCCCGCATCATTGTGCAAAGAACGTCGTGGCGGACTGGGCCGGAGCGTCGTAGACGATCACGTCGTTCTCCAGCATAGCCCGTCCGACCGGCTCGTACCGGTCCTTCTCGTCGCTGGTGCGAAAGACCTGGAACGAGTCGCTGCCGGCGCCGATCACCTCCACGGCCACCTTCTTGTCGTTACCGAGATTGACGACGACGAACGCGTCGGGGTGCTTCGTCCCGTTGCGGGCGAAGCCAATCACGGCGACCTCGGAATCCATCGCGAACGTCTTGACCGCCGCCATCCCCGACTGTCCGGCCCGAGCAAGCTGTTTGTAGTAGTAGTACCCCCGCAGGACCTCGTACGAGCCATCCTCCGACACCCGAATGGCGGTACCGGGGTTCGGGTCTCCGCCGACCCACTTGGCCGGCCGCTGGATGCAGGCCCAGGGAATGATCCCGTTGACCTTGGCGGTGTAGATGTTGCCGTGCATTTCCTTCACGTTCGCGGCGTCCATCTTGCTCCAACTCGTCGAGGTCACCCAGGCGTGCAGTTCGGGCCGCTTCTCGCGGAGGATGTCCGTCCCCACACTGCGGTGCTCGCCGAACCAGCGGCCGTAGCCGCCGCCGTAGAAGCCGTGCGATGTGATCAGGCCCAGGTTTGCCAGTGCGCCGGGGTCATCGGCAATCGCATCGGCATATCCCCAGGCGCTGAATCGATACCAGTTCGTGCACTCGCCAGGCGTGACGCCGACATCCTGGAGGCCCGCCGCATCAAGCATCGGCCGAAGGATCTTGATGAAGTCCGCGACCTGTTCCGGCGGCCAGAACAGATTGTAGTCGTGTCCCGTGCCGAGGTTGCCGCTGGCGCCGTCGGCGGGCCAGCGCATCCAGTCCTCGCCTTCGTTGTGCAGCGAAAGGTAGCGGACGGGGAATCCTTCCTCCTCGCGGAGGTATCGGACCCAATCGATCATGTACCGGGCCAGGTCGTACTTGCACGCAGGGTCGAGGTCGCGGCCTCGCAGGAATTTCTGCTTCGTCGCCCAGGCCGGTGGGCCATAGAGGGTCGTGACAATCGTCAAGTCCTCCCCTCGGGCGCGGGTGCGCTTCAGCCCTTCGCGCACGAAGTACCGCATCCACCGCGTGGTGCTCTCGTGGTCGAAGGGGCCGCCGGGCTCACGCTGATGGTGTGGATCGAGGAACATCTTGACCAGACCCGGCCTGAGGCCGTCCTCGCCGAAGACCATTTCGACAATCTGTTGCCGCCGCTCTTCGGCCAACAGGCTCAGACCCCCATATTCCTGCGGGTCCTGAAGGTAGTCGATGGACTGGGCCACCTCGACGTAGTTGACGCCGAACCCGTCCCAGTCGCGCACGTGCTTCGAAAAATCCACTTCGGCCCGGACCGCAGTGAAATCATGAGTCTGCCCGAACGCATTTGCACAAACCGCGAGCGGCGCAGCCATCACACACAGCGTTGCACAGAGCCCTTTCATATCGCGCCTCCGTCCCACAGTATAGGTCCTATTGGTCCCATCTGTCCTGTTCTTCTCTATACCACCTGGGCCTTGAACCCGCAGAGCTGGCAGAAGTCGTGGACCTGCTCCTTGTAGTCGCCGTAGAAGAAGATCTGATGGAAGCACGGGAAGCTCAGGACCTCCTGGCTCCCATCGAACTTCACCTTCACCGACACGACGCACCCGCCGCTGGGCGGAACTTCTTTGTTCTCCACCACCGTTCCGGCCGAGACCAAAACCGTGGTCGGGTTCTGACCGTCCCCCGGCAGCAGGTCGATGCTGGTCACCCTCTGCCCCTTTCGCCAGAGGGTCCTCGGGACCGCGTCGCGATTGCCGTGGTGGTGCTTGATGTCGAAGGGCTCGGGCGGCTCGGTGAAGCCGTTCAGACGGGTCGGGCACGAACAGTGGGCGCCGATGATCGTGTCATCGGCGGTATCGGCCACCGGGTCCTGCTGGAAACCCGGGCGGTCGAACAGGTAGTGCGTCATCACGAGCGACGCGACCGCGCCGACATCGGCTTCGCAGGCCGCCGGGATGCGGTCGTCGTTCATCCGCGACCACGCGATGCAGGGCAGACTCACGTCGATCTTGCCCAGGGCCCCGAGGCAGTCCATCGTGATCGCGTCGCCCCCCTCGCGTTCGAGGATCCGACCGGCGACGTAGTAGCTCTTGAGACCATTGATGACGTCCTGGCGGGTGGCCCCGCCGCACAGCGGCCCTTTGGACCGGGGCCGCCTTCGCGCACGACGCATGTATTGGTCGGACATGGTCACGATATCCTCGCTGTCCGGCATCCTGCGATATTCCTCGATGAACGACGAGGCCGGGATATGCCGCAGTGTGATGCCGGTATCGGCAAGCGTCGCGTCGTATCGCTTGTCGCCCTTGATAACGACGCAGCAGGTGCGGCGCATCTTGGCCCTGGCGCAGAGCATCTTCATGCCATACGCTGCCTGGCTGAAGTCGTCGGTGGAATAGACCACACAGCCGGGTGTCTCGGCCAGATCGATGGTATTCGTCGTAAAGGAGGAACCCAGAGGCGAATAGATGATCGAAGGAATCCTGCTCTCGGCGACTTTACGCGCGGTCGGCCAGGCATGCTGCTGGCGGTCCAGCATGACCAGCACGAGTCCATCAACGCTTGCTGCCTCGGCCTCGGCAATCCACGCGTCCGCCTCGGCCAGACTATAGATAGGTTCGTCTCGCAGATTGAGTCCGGCTCCAATCCGACTGGCCGTCTCGGCCATCTTGGCGGAGTACATCTCGCGGGCCGCTTCACCGTCATAAACGGCACCGGGCCACAGGATGCCGTACTCCCCTTCCCGCCGGACAAACGCCGCCCAGAGCACGGGCCTGTACTTCGCGGCAGGCCCGCACTGGCGGATCGGCTCGATACCCGCTCGTTCGGGCCTCATCGAAGCACACCCGGCGAGCATGGACGACCCGGCCAGCAACGCCGTGGAACCCACGAGAAACTCACGCCGGCTCACACAGCCATGGTCGTGACAGTGCAGCAGACATCTTCCAGCGGTCATGGCAACCTCCCGCAACCAGAACACTCAGACAGCAGTATGGACTCCAGCCCAAACCACCCGGCTCACAAGGATACATGGTAAGGGGTGCCATGGGAGAATTCAAGGTATTCCGGGGGGGCACGAAGATGGACAGGACTCCTCCAGCATGCTATGGTGCGGCAATGAAACCACGGTGTCTATTCTTGTGCATCCTGATAGCATCTGCAATCGTGGAAGCCGGCGACAGTCCCCCTGTCCCCGCGGGTCTGCCCGTCTTCAAACACCATTCCATCGTACTCGACTACAAGGACCTCAAGTACAATCCCTGCAACGACGTGATCATCCCGAGCGTGATCCGCACCGAGCGTCTCGACAGACCCCTGGGCAGGTACTACCTCTACTACGCCCCCCACAATGGCCCGGGCGGCATCTGTCTGGCCTTCGCCGACCGGCTGGAAGGCCCCTGGAAAGAATACGAGGCCAACCCGATCATCCGAAAGGACTGGTCCCCGCACCACAGCGTCTCGCACGTCTCAGGTCCGGAGGCGGTCTGGATCGAAGAGGAGCGGAAACTGTTTGTCTACTATCACGGCGAGAACGACATCACGCGGATCGCCTCCAGCACCAACGGCATCGACTTTCAGTACGAAGGCGTCGCAGTCACCGCGGCCCTGTTCGATCGCAGCAGCGAAGCCTCGTACGCCAGGGTCTTTCGCTACACCCTGCCCGGCTGCGACAATCGCTGGATCATGCTGCTGATGGGCAACTGCCAGGGCACACGGAACGTCTATCTCGCATGGTCGAAAGACGGCCGGACGTGGGAACCCCGCCGCACACCCCTGCTGACCCCGCCACCGGGCACAAGCCAAGTCGCCCAGGCCTGGCACTTCCCCTGGCAAGGCAAGCAGTACCTCGTCTATCACGCCCACGAGGCGAGAGACGAGACCTACGCCTCCCTGCACGTCAGCGAGGTAGACGCGGCATTCGAGCAGACGAAGTACCTCGGCGTGTTCTACAACCGCACATCGCTCTCTCCTGACAATGTGGCCCAGATGAGCCCCTGCTTCGTCGCTGAGGGCAACCGGCTCTACCTCTTCACCAATGTCGGTCCCCGCCTGAATCAGAAGATCGCACTGGCCATCGCGGAAATCTCGGCCGGCAGATAGACCCACGAGCGGTCGCGGATTCAAGGACCAGCCGGCCAGAAGACCACGTCGCCCTTGACGCCCCATAGTTTCGGTCGATTCTCCTTGTCGCGTCCGGGCTCACCACCGTCATTTGTGAAATCCGCCCCCAGACTGTAGAGAATGAAGCTGTCGTTCGTCCGTCTGTAGACCAACGGCGCATCGCTGTAGGGGTCCATCGGCGTTTTGGCGAGGTATCCGTCGTGGACGAGGGCATTCAGATCCACAGGATAGCTCCTCTTCTCCAAGCGATACCGTCTCGCCGCCACGATAGTCACCAGAGCCTCATACTCCGCCCTCGCCCGAAACGCCAACTCCGATGCCTTTTGTTCAGCCGGAAGCAGAACGTAGACCAGAGCATATCTCCATTTCTCCATGGCTCCGGCCGCCTCACCGAGGTCCGCAATACCGCGAATTCGTCGCTCATATGGAGAGAATCCAGCGATCTCGTGGAGACGTTTGTTGACTTGGTCGATCTTCGCAATTGTGTTGTTTCGGGATGCAT
>JBDKRX010000086.1:0-11953 GCA_039683175.1 Phycisphaerales bacterium | reverse complement strand
CCGAGACCCTCCGCCAGGCGGGCTACTATAGCTGGCCCGGCTCAAGCTTCGACGCCGAGGGCCGCCAGGGGCAATACGTCGGCAAGCTCCAGGCGATGGAGGCCTCGCTGGGCATCCGCGTCGTCGCCGAGCGGCAGCCTTTGGATGAGAGCGACAGCGTGACGCAGTTCATCAACAGCGTGAAGACCGAGCCGCCTGATGCGCTGTTCCTCGCGCCGTTCAAGAAGGGTCACTGGCCGAACATCGTGCGGATCGTCGAAGAGACGAAGCTGCCGACCGTCATCCTCGCGCCTCTGGGCGTGCTCCTGGCGCCGATGGTCCGCGAGCTCCATCGCAAACCCGGCGTCTACCTGATCAACTCGCTCGACAACTTCGAGGCCGTCGAGCGGGGCATGCGAATGGTGCGAGCCGCCTCCTGGATGAAGCAGAGCCGCATCCTGAACATCGCGAAGACCGCAGCCGAAGGCCGGACCGTGCCGCATCTCGGGACCGGCGTGCAGACCGTCGCCCATACCGGATTCATCGAGGTCTTCAAGCAGACCGGCCCGACGGCGGAAGTGAAGGAACTCGCCGCACGGTTCAAGACCAACGCCCAGCGGGTCTTCCAGCCCAGCGATGAGGACATCCTCGACGCCGCACGGGCGACGATTGCGCTGAGGCGGGTGGTCGCCGATGCGAAGGTGGACGCGGTAATGATGGACTGCCTGCCCGGCCTCCAGCATCCGCATCAGCACGTCCCGCCGTGCATGGGATTCATGGACCTGCGGGACAACGGCATCCCGGCCGGCTGCGAATCGGACCTCGACGCAACACTGACCATGATGCTCCTGCAGTACCTGTTCGACAGGCCTGGCTTCCAGCACAACCCCACTGTCGATACCGAGAGCAACCACTACTTCTGCGCCCACTGCACGAGCCCGACGAAGATGAAGGGCGCCGGCGCCCCGCCGGAACCCTACATGCTGATGAACCACGCGGAGGCGGGCTGGGGCTGCGTGCCGCGAGTGCTCTTCTCGCCGGGACAGGAGGTGACTATCACGAAGTACCTCTCCGTGAAGACCGACGCCGAGACGCCGCAGATGCTCGTCTACTCCGGCCGGGTCGTCGGCTGCCCGAGCGTGCCGCAGGCGGGCGGCTGCCGGACAAACGCCGAGACGACCATCAACGAGTTGGAGGATGTCGCGGACCTCAAGGGCCATCACCTCATCATGGTCTACGACGACCACGCCAGGGACCTCCGGCGGTTCTGCCAGATGTACGGCATCGAGGCGACGGTCTGAACCACGGCTGTGCCCCGACGACTCCCCGACCTGTCGCGTGCGACTACTGCAGGGTCACCAGAACGAGAATTTGGCCTTTTCGCCCCTTCTCAAGTCCCTCCATGGCCTTGCCCAGAATGGCCCCTCGGGCTCGCCTGTGATCCATGACCTTCATCGCGTAGCCGGACTCGCCGGCAGTGGTCAGCAGGTCGCCCGGCTTCACCGCCGCGCGGGTGGCATCTACGTTGCAGTACACCCGGCCTGCAAGAGCCACATCATGGTCGAATTGCCCGACGCCAAGGCACACGCCGGAGCCCAATCCCTTCGCCCCGGCCACAATCCCCGCCACCCTGGTATCATAGGGTACATCGCTCACCGTCAGCTTGCCCAGGGACTGGGAGTCGATCACCAGGACCGTGCCGGGACCGATCTGGTGGTCGCCGGACACGTCAAAACCTTCGGCATAGTCGAAACCATGCGCGAGGAACAAATGGCCGTCCACTTCTACATCGCCATCCACCTTGACATCGCCCTCCAACACGGCCTCGCCATCCACAAAGATGCCACCATCGAATCTCCCGCCGTAATCGCCCGATCCCCCCTTGCCGTATACGCCGTCCCCATCCTCGGCAATGCCGGCGACGCCAAAATCCTCGCCACCGAGCATGCCCGCATTGGTGTAGCCCCATGGCGTAATCCCCGGCGTCACCACGATGCCGTTCGGATCCACGATAATCTCCGGCGTCTGCACAAAGCCGTTCGGATCCACAATGATGTCCGGCGATATGGGCACGGCGATATTGGGGTTTGTCGTGTACACAAGGCCCACGTACTTGTACTGACCGCGGATGCCGTACATCTCGGGAGTTGCCCAGAGGGGGTCGTAAACTACCGCAGACGAGATCCAGGGGAAATCCTTGTTCGTGATGTCAAAGGCGGGGCCAATGACATTGTAAGCCCAGTCGGAGTACGGAAGACTGAGCTCCTGCGCCTGCGCTCCGGCAACAAGCCCCCCGATCAAGGCAAGGACGAATAGACCGATCCATGTGGTTCCCATCCTGTCTGCAACCATAGTTTGTCTCCTTTCACACTGAAGAACCCAGTTCTCGACCACACATTGCGCATGGTTCTCGGGAAAGCCTCCCGACAACCAAGGCCTTCTACGATACCCAGTCGCACATCACGCGGCGGGACCGCGGCACTAGTGCAGCATCTCTCCTTGGTATGTCTCGTACGTAAAATCGATGGTGTGAACGTCAAGGTTGCGGCACTGAGACTACCGGTGCCTACGCCCGTGTCAACTAAGGAAGTTGCTCATGCCTTCTGTCAACTGTACGCTGGCGAGGCGACCGCCTGAACGGAATGTGATGCGTCCTGGGCGGATTCTCTTGCAAAATCGCCGCGTTGGCTGTAAGGTCAAGCTGCAAATTGGCTGCGGCGATCGGTCATGTGCCCATCCGAATTGCCATAAGTGCTGTTACGACAGGACTTTGGGAGTGTAGCTCAGGAGGTAGAGCAACGCACTTTTAATGCGTAGGTCCTGGGTTCGAATCCCAGCACTCTCATTGACCGCGCCGCCGCCCGCGGAAGGGGAAAGGAGTCTGGCTCCGTGAAAGCGATGGTGCTTGCCCAAACGGGTCCTATCGAGAATCACCCCGTGGAACTGAAGGAGGTCCCCACTCCCGAGCCGCGAACGGGCGAGATCCGCATCCGGGTGACCGCGTGCGGGGTCTGCCACACCGAGTTGGACGAAATCGAGGGCCGGCTCGAGGCCCGTCTGCCCGTCATTCCGGGACACCAAATCGTTGGACAGGTGAATGCCCTCGGGTCGGGCACGTCGCGGTTCCGGCCGGGCCGGCGCGTCGGCGTTGCCTGGATCCACTCTGCCTGCGGTATCTGTCCTTGCTGTCGCGCAGGCAGTGAGAATCTCTGCACGCAGTTTCGCGGGACCGGCTGCGACGCCGACGGCGGGTACGCCGAGTATTGTGTCGTCCCCGAGGATTCTGCTTATCCGATCCCCGAGTCATTCAGTGACGCGCAGGCCGCCCCCCTGCTCTGCGCGGGCGTCGTCGGTTATCGTGCGCTGCGGCTGACGAACCTCGCGGACGGCCAGGCGCTCGGATTCTTCGGCTTCGGCGCTTCGGCCCACATCCTGATCCAGGTCGCCAGGCACAAGTTCCCCCGTGCGAAGTTATTCGTCTTCACCAGGCCCGGCCAGACCGAACACCAGGAATTGGCGAAGAGCCTCGGCGCCGACTGGGCCGGCGCGACGGGTGAAACCCCGCCGACGATGCTCGACGCCGCCATCGACACCACTCCCGCATGGACGCCGATTGTCGAGGCGATGCGCACCCTGGCGCCGGGCGGGCGTCTGGTGATCAACGCGATCCGCAAGGAATCGCGGGACCAGGACGCCCTGCTGCGGCTGGACTATCCGACGCATCTGTGGCGGGAAAAGGAGATCAAGACGGTCGCGAATGTAACCCGACAGGACGCTCGCGAGTTCCTGCCGCTGGCGGCCGAGATTCCGATCCGGCCGCAGGTGCAGGAATTCGCCCTGGAGCAAGCCAACGAGGCGCTGCTGTCGGTCAAACAGGGCAAGACGCAGGGGGCAGCGGTTCTGAGGGTCTCGCGAGAGACTCTATGAGTTGCTGAGAATCCAGTCGGCCGCTTCCGCGATGCCGGACGTGACGATTTCACCCGGGTCCAACTCATGCAGGTGCTTCTCCCCGTGCCCGGTTCGAACGTAGATGCCCCGTGCTCCGACGGATCGGGCAAACTCCACGTCGTGCGGATGGTCGCCAACCGTGAAGGATCGCTCCAAATCGAGTGAGTACTCTTTCGCGGCCTTGCGGAGGAAATACGGACGCGGCTTGATGCAGTGACAACCCTCCTCGCGGTCGTGGGGGCAGACGTAGACCGCCGTGATGACGACGCCGTGTCCGGCCAGATGCGAGACCACCGAAGCGTTCACCCTGCTCACCTGGTCCAGCGTGATCATCCCCCGGGCCACCCAGGGCTGATGAGTCACAAGGAACAGCAGAAAACGGTCCTGGAGCCGTTTCAGAGCGTCGGCCGTATCCGGATAGAACACCACATCGGCTGGTTCGGCCAGGACCCCACGGTCCTCAACGAGGGTCCCATCGCGGTCGAGAAAGACGGCCGGACGCAGCGGTCGCGACAGCAACTTCAGGTCTTCCTTCTGCATGGTGGTTCCCTGCTGAAAGCGTTGCGGCCGCGAAGACGGCCTTACGCTCGCTTCTCGTCCGCCGTGGTGCGACTGCCCCAGCCAAGGAGCAACGCGACGATCATAAGAGATGCGGTCCCGATCGCGCCCACAATGATCGGCTCGAATCGTGCTTCGGCCCATCCCCAGCGGGCGGGAAGATTTCTCGCAAATGTGCCCCAACTAATGACCGCGATGCTCGCGCCAATCGCGACCAGACCCCGCCACAACGAGAGGCGGATGCGAAGCAGGCTCAGGAGGAACAGCCCGAGGATCCCGCCGCCGAAGATGCCCGATACCTGCCACCAGATGTCCAGGGCGCTCTTGGCCCGGATCATCAGGATCGCAAAACCCGTCCCGAGCAGGCCCCAGACCACGGTCGTCAGACGCAGACACATCAGGCTCGCCCGGTCGCTCACGTGGGGGTTGACGTAGCGTTTGTAGAAGTCGACGAGCAGAACGGTCGCGGAGCAATTCAAGCCCGAGTCGATGGTGCTCATCGCGGCGGCCGCCACTGCCGCCAAGACGAGTCCCTTCAATCCGGCCGGAAGCTGTGTCGCGATGAAGTACGGAAAAGCCTCGTCGCCCTTGGTGACCGCCGAGCCCGCCTGGCCGGTTGAGTAGAACGCGAACAGCGCCGTTCCAATGTACAGGAAGACCGCCGTCATGGGGATGTAGATCAGCATGGCGATCCAGATGGAACGCCGGGCCTGACGCTCCGTCGATACGGAGGAATACTTCTGCACGAAGTTCTGATCGGCCAGCAGATTGCGGAGGTTCTCCGTGACGCCATAGATGATCATCACCCAGATGGTTCGTGACGAGAGCGACAGATCCCAACTGCCCAGACTGAACTTGTGGGCGTCCACGGCCGCCTGGATCAGGGGCTCGGGGCCCGTGCAGACCCGCCAGGACAAGCTCACAACACAGAACAACAGCCCGCCGATCATGATCGCCGACTGTAAAACGTCGGTCCAGATGACGGCCTCCATGCCCCCCAGCAGCGTGTAGAGGATGGTGACTACCCCGATGACAACGATAATCGTTTCGATCCGCCAATCGAGGAACTGGTTCAGCAGCAGGCTCACGAGATAGAGGATCACCGCGGTTCGACCGACGATATAGAGCAGGAAGGACAGTGCGGCGTAGACTCGTCCCCAGGCGCCAATCCGCTCTTCGAGGAACTCGTAGACGGACAGCAGTTTCATCCGCCTGTAGTACGGCACGGCATATCGGCAGGCCAGCCAGGCAACAGGGAAGATCGCAAGGGAAAAGATCATGGGATGCCAGTTCGTGTCGTACGCCTTGCCCGGCGTGGCGATGTACGAGATGCTGCTGGTGTACGTGCTCATGATGGCCAGTCCGGCCGCCCAGGCGGGGATGGACCGCCCGGCCACCATGAATTCCTCCGCCGTGCGGCATTTGCGCGTGTAGTAGATGCCCATCCCGACGACCACCACACAGTATGCACCGAGGATCGCAATGTCGATCGCGCTCAGTCCGGCCTCCATGCTCCACCACCTCATCGCATCAGGTTCGATTCCGCGTTGAACAATCCCAGTTCCACCATGTACTTGTGGACCATGTCCCGCTGCGGCTCACGGAACCGGTGGAACGGCTCCGCAAGGAAGTCGTTGCAGACCCCGAGCAGCGACAGGGCGCACTTGAGCCCCTTGATGAAGCTGGACTCGAACTGCCCCACGCTGTAGATCGTCGAAGTGACCCGCATAACCATCTTGTGCAGCGACTCGACGCGGGGCAGGTCCTTTGCGTACGCGGCCTCGTAGAGGTCCACGTACAGACGAGGCAGCAGGTTGGCCCCGCCGCAAACACCGCCGTGACCGCCCAGGAGAACGCTCTCCGCGAGAAGCTGTTCGGGACCCATCAGCAGTGTGAACTCCGGCCGGTCGGCCAGCACCGACAAGAGCTGATGGAAGTACAACATGCTGGCGGAGCTGTCCTTGAGCCCGACGATTCCCGGAATGTCCGCGGCGGCGCGGACCGTGCTCAGATCGAACCCCGGCTTGGGACGGTTCGGCATATTGTACAGGAACAGCGGCAAGGACAGTTCCGGCGTCAGATGTTCCAGATACTCCAGCAACTCGGGCTGGCCCGCCGGGAAGTAGTACGGCGGAGCGAGGACCAGCCCCTGCGCACCGGCTTGCGCCGCCTTCTGTGCGACGTTGACCGACTCAACGAACGACGTGTCCGTGATCCCCACGAGAACCGGCACTCGCCCGTTTACCTGCGAGCAGACGCGGTCAATGAACTCATGGCGGAGCCGATGGCTCAGGCTCGCGGCCTCGCCGGTCGTACCCAGGATGAACAATCCATGGATGCCGCCCGCAAGGATGTGCTCGATCAGCCGCTCCAGACCGGCGACATCAAGCGTGTCGCGATCCACCAAGGGCGTGATCATAGGCGGGATGATCCCGCGCAACGGCTTCGCAAGAACGTCACGACTACGACTCATCGCACAGTGCCTCCCAAGAACCACATTATGACCAGCACACCAACCGACCGGCTCATCATACCAGAACCTCGTCCGCTGTACATGAAGAAAGACGGAGCCCTTGCGTCCTGGAGAGTTGGGAGCGATAATCCTCCCCAGTGGAAACGGAACGTTGGTGCTCATCTCAGTGAAAGGGATACGTATGATCCTGCATGGGGCACGAACAGGGAGAATCGTCACGTGTGCTCTCGTTGGGATCGGTCTGTTTGCCCTCGGGGCCGCGGTCGCAGGCGGTACGGCCGGCGACGAAGAACAACAGGCAGCCAGATCCAAGGAACGGCTGGCGGCGCTCATGACCGAGCGGTGCGACATCCTCAAGCACATCGTGGACCTGGTCGAGAAGCACCTTGCCTCCGGGAGAGCGACACTGGCGGAATGGCGAGATGCCAAAGTCGCTTTGTACGTGGCGCAGACCGAGCTCAGCACGGATCGGGCCAGCCAAATCACGATTCACGAGGAGATGGTAGATTTCCTGAAGAAATGCGAGCAACTGGCCCAGCGGAGTGCCGACGCCGGTCAGACGCCGCAGGTCGAGGTCGACCGGGCCAGGGTCGCGACCATCGATGCACAGATCGCCCTCGAAAGACTGCGGCTGCGCCGGCCGTGACGGAACGGCGGCCCATCTTGATACGGATCGCAATCACAGGTCGTGCAGCATGCGGATGGATTCGCGGACGACGATGTCGGCCGCCTGCGGGGTGAAGTGGCTGCTCCGGACCTCGTACCCCTCCTGCACGTGGAGTTCCTTCGGGGCCAGATAGCCGGCGGCGCCGTTGCAGTGGGTGATCACGAACGTGCGCGGACACGGGGAGCCCGCCTTGATGGCCATGCCGATCTCCGTCAGGACCTCGCCGCCGAGCCCGACGAAGGCCACGTCGCCCAGCCGGGCCACGGTAACGGTGTAGGGCATCATCTCGGGCTTCTTGTCCGCCGAGACCTCGTCGCCCGGCTTGGCCGGCAGTTGGAGGACCACGAGATTCGTGGCGATCTTGTCGACCGGCGTCATCGCGTTCATGGCGCGACAGACGTGCACAACCTCTTCGCCCAGGAGCGTGCCGAGCAGAACGGGCTCGGGAATCCAGCCGGGCTCTTCGTTGAACGCAGGCAGGACTCGGAACCACGGATCGATGTTGCCCGAGGCCCCGATGAACGCCGGAGCGATGGTCCCAGTGCCGAGAATCTTCTCGACGAACTGCTCCGCCAGGCCCGGTACGTCGCCGCTGATGACGTAGTTGCCCGGCCCAAGCGAGGTCCCATGCGTCGCGTAATCGAACGCGACCGCCAGAGGCGTCCCATCCGCCTTGGCCACCTTCATGACCAGGACCTCCTTGTCGGTGGGTCCGTTGGGGTTCCGCCCGAGCACGATCGAGGGCTTGCCGTCGTTGCCGATCCGCAACTCGCGACGATTCGCCCCAACCGGGCAAGCCCCCGCGCCCAGCCCGATCTCGACCGGCTGCATTTCGCCCAAGGCCTGCCGGACGACCTCGATCAGCTTGCCCTTGAGCGTCTCCGTGTACTCGACATTGTTCGGGTGGTCACGCTCCTTGTTGATCGTCAGGCTGGGGGCCGCGTGCGTGTGGATGGCAGTCAGGAACAACTCGGACGGCTGCAATTTGAACTCGCCGAGCAGGGCATTTCGCAGGTAGTCCGCCGTGCCGTCATAGAAACCGATCACATCTGTCGAGACCAGGACGAGCCGCCGGTCCCCCGCTTCGAAGGCCAGCACGCGAGCCGACAGTGGATCGTGAACGCCCGTGGACAGGTCCTTGCGGCTGCCATAGCCCGACATCTTGACCGGCTTGGCCGGCGTGA
This sequence comes from Phycisphaerales bacterium, assembly GCA_039683175.1. Taxonomy (GTDB): domain Bacteria; phylum Planctomycetota; class Phycisphaerae; order Sedimentisphaerales; family Anaerobacaceae; genus PLanc-01. The sequence continues at coordinate 3,144 of JBDKRX010000086.1, read as the reverse complement.
TGTCGATTCGCGAGGCGCCCGCCTTGAGCCCCCCCAAGACCTCGGGGGTGAACTGCGAGGAGTCCGCCAGAAGGATTGTGGCCGACAAGAGATTGATGACGAGACAACTGGCTTTCATGTCACATTCTCCTTTCGCTGGATTGGAATGAGGCAGATTGTACCGCCACGGATGCACCGGCTCAAGGGCAATTGAATGCGGATTCGGCCAGGCGATCTGTCGTATGTCCGTGAGAGCGTTTCTTCGAAGGCACGGAGGATCACGCCTCACGGCGTCACTACGAACCGGCGTATCGTGCGATGTGCCTGTTGTCTTTGGACCGGGGATGTAGTAACCTGGGATGCAGGTGGTCCAGTGCAGACAGACGGTTAGACAAGGTGATCGCATGGCATCGATGATCCGCCGCATTGGCAGTTCGATTATCCTCATAGTGCTCAGTCTCCTGTTGCCGTCGCCTCGCGACGCGGCGGCGGATGAGGAGTTCGACCAACTCATCCGGGCGGATTGGGCCGCCCAGGAACAAAGGCTGGGCCGTTCGCCCGCCGATCCGCAGACTATTGAGGACATCCATCGGCGGGCCAAGGCCCTGCTCGACAATCTGGACGCCCTGCCCGAGCCGCCCGATCTCTCGGCCGAGAGGGTCAAGCTGGAATCGCTCGGAACATCAGTAGCCGACGTCAATGGGTTCGACGAGGGAGGAAGGCTGGCCCTGTACCATCGGATTCGCTCGCTCTCTCGGGGAATCGCCTTGAAGAACCCGTTGATCGCGGGCAAGCGGATCGCTTTCCTGAAGCGCCGACGATTCATCTGCCAGATGCTGCACGAGTACCTCGGCTACTTCTACGATTACGGCGACATCTCCGGCGGGGGCGTCTGCATCCTCGAACAGCCCGGCCGGTCGTTCGAGATCCGGGACCTCGTCCGCGACCGGCTACCCAAGGGCAACTTCACGACGCTGGCCCTCTCCTACGACGCCGGAAGGCTGTATTTCGGCTTTGCCGAGCGGGCACCGGCCAAGCCCGACTACTACTCGCCCGATCGACGCTGCTTTCACATCTGGGCGGTCAATCCCGACGGCTCCAACCTGCGACAGCTCACCGACGGCTGCAACGACGATTTCGACCCCTGCCCCCTGCCCGACGGCGGGATCGCGTTCATGTCCACGCGTCGCGGCGGGTTCGGGCGATGCCACAATCCGTGGGAGCCCCTGCCCGCCTACACGCTGCACCGCATGGACGCCTCGGGCGACAACGTCCGGACGCTCTCCTTCCACGAGACCAACGAGTGGCATCCCTCGGTCCTGGCCGACGGCCGGATCGTCTATACCCGCTGGGACTATGTGGACCGCTCGGCCGCAAACTATCACGGCCTGTGGGTCAGCAACCCAGATGGGACGAACCCGATGATCGCCTTCGGCAACTACACCCAGCGAATCAACGCCTGCTTCCAGCCGAAGGGGGTGCCGGGCTCCAACAAGATCGCGTTTATCGCCGGGGCGCACCACGCGGACGTGGGCGGCTCCCTCGTCCTCGTCGATCCGGACAAGTACCGCCTGGACCCGGTCACCAGTGAGGACCGGTTCGAGTCGCTCGACGTGCTGACGCCGGAGGTGTGCTTCCCGGAAGGCGTCGGCTGGCCGGGCAGCTTCTTCCACAGTCCCTGGCCGCTCTCGGAGGACTATTTCCTCGTCTCGTTCAGCTTCAAGCCCCTGCCGGGCATGGGCTCGAAGGTCACAGATGACAACTACACAGGCCTGTACTACTTCGACCGCTTCGGCAACCTGGAATTACTCTACGCCGACCCGAATTTCTCCTGCATGTATCCGATTCCACTCGAGCCCCGGCCGGTCCCGCCCGTCATCGCAAGCTCCCTGGAGTCGGGCCTTGGGGACGAGGGCGAGTACATCCTCACCAACGTTCAACGGAGCTTCTTTGCGATGCCGCCTGCAAGGCCGATTCGTACGCTTCGCATCTTCCAGGTGCTCCCGAAGACCCACACGCACGTCGCGAATCAGCCGCGGATCGGCTACGCCAACGCCGAGAGCGCACGCATGTTGCTGGGCACAGTGCCGGTCGAGCCGGATGGCTCTGCATACTTCCGTGCCCCCGCCCGCAAGCCCCTCTACTTCCAGGCGGTCGATGAAGCAGGCCACGCCGTGCAGAGCATGCGAAGCATCACGTACCTCCAGCCGGGCGAGCGGCGAAGCTGTGTCGGCTGCCACGAGCCGCCGGGAACGACCTCGCCGGGCCGGCGCGATATGCTGGCCCTCCGGCGCACGCCGTCAACCATCAAGCCCGGCCCAGAGGGAACACAGCCCTGGAGCTATCCCATCCTCGTCCAACCCGTCCTCGACAGGCACTGCATCCGCTGCCACGACGGCAGCCAGGGCGAGCTGAAAGCCCCCCCAATCCTGACGGCCGACGCCGCAGGCACGTTCACCAAATCCTATGAGGAATTGAAGCCCTACGTCCGCTGGTACGAATGGGGTGGCCAGTCGATTCGAGAGATCGGAACAGAGCCAAGTCACATCGGAGCCGACGAAAGCCGCCTGCTGAAAATCCTCGCAGACAAGACCCACACCGAGCAAGTGAAGTTGTCGCCCGAGGACTACGAACGATTGTGCATCTGGTTAGACGGCAACGCCCCCTTCTACGGCACCTATGAAAAGGAAGCTCAAGTCGCCCAACAGGCAGGCCACGCCGTCCCCCCGCCAAGCATCCAATAGCACACCAAGGCAAGCACGAATATCGACCCCGCCTTGGCGGGAACGAAAATCCGAAATCCGAAACAATTCCCCAGCACGAAACTCAAATGACCGAAACGCTGTCGCTTTGCTCTTGCTTCCCTCGACCCATCTCGTAATACTCAATGAAGCGGCAACGAAGTGGCTCGCGGTTCCGGCGTGTCGGACAAGTCCGCTGAAGTCGAGATGAGTTAGACAGTTGTGACGGTCCACATGTCGGACACAAGGGGACAGCGGATAGAGACAATAGGTGACTATCCCCAATATCCCCTGGAATGTCGGACGAGCCAGGCGGCAACCTGTTGGACTTCGAGCGTGTTCACGCCTTCTGTCATTTCAACTCTGACCGCTCTGTATCTTCGGGCCGCATGTCTTGTTTCTGTTGGTCTTTCTGGTTCTTATT
>JBDKRX010000085.1:0-5194 GCA_039683175.1 Phycisphaerales bacterium | reverse complement strand
GCCGGGAGGGTTGCCCTGTTTTGAGCCGGACAGGAATATTCTGTGAAGACCGGACTTCCCCCAACGCGCGGACGATGGTATGATCGTGCCATCGCAATCGGTAGGGGGTGAATCGGAGTCTGCGGTGCTTCGCGGGTGTAATAAGAAGAGATGCGGGGATAGCCGGCATGGTCGAGAGTTCTGATCGGCAATCGCGGAGACCATGCTGCACGAAAGTGTGTATGTCCGTGCGTTTGTTTCTGGCATGACGGATGGGGAGTCTATCCGTCTACGCACGGAGATCGGGTTTCACCATGGATAGGAGAAGCAAGATGAAAACGGTAAAGACAGCAGTTCTCTGTTGGCTGCCGCTCCTGTGCCTGATTCCAGGCAGAGCGGCGCTGGGGGCCAGCACAATCCTCGAAGGGAATTACCTTCGTGTCGGGATCAGCGAAAGCGGCGGTCTCATCGATGACGACTTCACGGTCGGCATCGACTATGACAGCACAGGGACCGCGACCTGGACGGGGTGGGATTTTCTCAAGCCGGGCGATCCGTTCGAGTTCTATTCCATCGGGGTCGATGACGAATGGTACGTGGCCGGATACGAGTTCGGCAATTCGTTCGGCGCGACCACGACGAACACCAGCGCCGGCGCCATGAACTCGGCCGTCACGACCGGCACCTACGGCGATCTGGCCTTCACGCAGCAGATCAGCTACGCCGACGGTTCCGGCTTCATCGATTTCGTAGTGGAACTGACCAATACCTCGACGTCGGAATCGTACGACGTCCTTTATGCCAGGGGTCTGGACCCCGACCCGGATTCCTACGCGTTCGGCGACCCCGGGACGACCAATACGATCGTCAGTGCCGATCTGGTGACCGCTTTCGGGCCGGCGACGGGCTGGACGATCGGGATCTACTCCGATTCAGCCCTTGAACACACGCCGACGATCCTGGCCGAGTGGGACCCGAATCCGTTCAATCTCCTGTTGCCTCGTGATGATGGCGATGGGGATAACACCATCAACATGGCGTGGGACCTCGGAACGTTGGAGCCCGGCGATAGCGCCACGATCGCGTTCCAGTATCGCATCGCCGAGACGGCGGCGATTCCGGCCCCCGGCGCGATCGTGCTGGTCGCCATGGGCTCGGGGCTCCTTGGATGGCTCCGCCGACGCCGGACGCTGTAGAGCATTTCCACTTATGATGTGCCGTTCTCAGGGCTGTGCAGCAGGGTTGCACAGCCCTTTTCATATCCTGTGGCAACTGCCTCATGTCTCTGTTCAGGCCAGAAGGAAATCAGGTTGGCTGTTGCCGCCTGGGCGCGGGTCCGTTAGAATGTCGCCCGGTACTCTGGTACAAGCCGTGCGGGGCGGCAATCGCTTTGTGTTCATTCTTATCTTGTAGTAGAGAGAGCCAGGATGATTCGTGGCATGATTCTTGGGGTGATCGGCGGTCTGGGGCTTTTCCTTTTCGGAATGCTCCTGATGTCGGATGGTTTGAAGAAGGTCGCCGGTCACAAACTCAAGGTTGTTCTGGAAACGATGACGAAGAACACCTACATCGGCTTCGTCGTCGGCGCGTTCGTGACCGCCTTTATCCAATCCAGTTCCGCCACGACGGTCATTGTTATCGGACTGGTCAACGCCGGGCTGCTCACTCTCAAGCAGTCCATCGGCGTCATCATCGGCAGCAACGTGGGCACGACCGCCACCGCCTGGCTGGTTTCCATCGCGGGTTTCGGCGGGCTGAGCATTGAGACGTACGCCCTGCCGGCCATCGGCCTGGGATTCGTGCTCCAGATAGGTGGCCGCTCGCGAGCGATGAAGAGCGTGGGCACCATCATCCTCGGCTTCGGCCTGCTGTTTCTCGGGATCGAGTACCTGAAGGAGGCCTTCGGGCCCCTGGAGCAGAGCACGCGGGTGCAGCAGATCTTCGTCACCTATGGCAGCAAGCCCCTGTTCGCTCTCCTGGTCGGGTGGGGGATAACCATGCTGGTCCAGAGCAGCTCCGCGTCGATTGCCATCGTGCAGTTGCTGGCGATGGGCGGGGCCTTCGGAACCAACTGGCAGACTGCACTGGACATGGCCATCCCCTTCGTTCTCGGCGCGAACATCGGCACGACGATCACGGCCCAGCTCGCGGCCCTTCAGGCCAGCCGCACGGCCCGGCGAACGGCCTGGGCACATTCGATGTTCAACGTCTTCGGCACAGTGATTGCGTTCCCCTGCGTCGTGCTGGGCTGGTACGGCGCCCTGGTGGATCTCCTGACGCCCTGGGAACTGTCGCAAGGCACGATTGCCGCGAGCATCGCGATTGCCCACACGACATTCAACGTGATCAACTCGATCATTTTCCTGCCCTTGGCGAGCGTGCTGGAGAAGACGGTGCTCAAGCTGGTGCCGGTCCGCCCGTCCGAGGCGGGGGCCCAGGCCGTGGTTCTCGAACGGCACCTGCTCAGCACGCCGGACATCGCGTTGGAGCAGGCCAGGCGGGAGATCGTGCGGATGGCCAGGACGGCCAAGGGCGGCTTCATCGATGCGATGGATGGATTGCTGGGCGACGACAAGCGGAAGCTCGAATCCGCCCACATTGCCGAGGAATTCACCGACACGCAGCAGTACGAGATCACGACCTACCTCATGGAACTGTCCCGCCGGCAACTTTCCGAGGAAGTCTCCATTAGCCTGCCCGTATTGCTGCACACCGTCAACGACCTCGAACGAATCGGCGATCACGCCGTCAACGTGGTGGAGATCGCGATCCGCAAGATCGAGCAGAAGCTCGTGTTCACCGACTCGGCGCTGGCGGAAATGAATCAGCTCCGCAAAGAAATCGTGGAGATGTTTGATCAGGTCATCGAAGCCCTGGACAAAGACGATGCCCAGGTGGCCAGATTGGCCCTGTCCAACGAGCGCAACCTCAACCAGATGCAGCTCGATTTCCGGCGCAGCCACGTCCAACGGATGCGAGACGGGCAGTGTACGCCGGAGGCCAGCTTGATCTTCGTCGATCTGGTGGACAACACCGAGAAGACGGGCGACCACCTGACGAACATCGCGCAAGCGGTGATCGGTGGCCTCCAGTGGGACGGCATCGAGGTGAAAATCGCCCCGCCTCGATGAGGCCCTCCTATCCGCAAGGAGTTGCTGAGAACCGACGCGTTTCCCGCCAAGCCTCCAACCGGCTCCGCCGGGGGCTGTCCGCGAATCTGTTGTCGGGACGACGCGCCACGCAAGCCGGCAAGTGGGTTGTGGGCAACGTGCCGATCCGTTAGAATGCCGCAAGGCTCAGTACGAGCCGTGCGGAGCGGCAACAGCCGCGTGTTCATTCTTATATCGTGTTAGAGAGAGCCAGGATGATCCGTTGCATGATTCTTGGGGTGATCGGCGGTCTGGGGCTTTTCCTCTATGGAATGGTCCAGATGTCGGATGGTTTGAAGAAGGTCGCAGGCCGCAAACTCAAGATTGTCCTGGAAACGATGACGAAGAACACCTACATCGGCTTCGCCGTCGGCGCACTCGTAACCGCCTTCATCCAGTCCAGCTCTGCTACGACGGTCATTGTTATCGGACTGGTCAATGCCGGTCTGCTCACCCTCAAGCAATCCATCGGCGTCATCATCGGCAGCAACGTGGGCACCACCGCCACCGCCTGGCTGGTCTCCATCGCGGGTTTCGGCGGGCTCAGCGTCGAGTTGTACGCGTTGCCGGCGGTTGGGTTGGGGTTCCTGCTCCAGATGGGCGGTCGCACACGGTCGATGAAGAGCGTGGGCACGATCCTCCTCGGCTTTGGGTTGCTCTTCCTCGGGATCGAGTACATGAAGGAGGCGTTCGGCCCCCTGGAGCAGAGCCCGAAGGTGCAGGAGATCTTCGTTGCCTACGGGAGCAATCCCTTCTTTGCCGTTGTTGCCGGAATGGGGCTGACCATGCTGATCCAAAGCAGTTCGGCTTCCATCGCCATCGTGCAGTTGTTGGCGATGGGCGGAGCGTTCGGAACCGACTGGCAGGTAGCGCTCGACATGTCGATCCCATTCATACTCGGCGCCCACGTCGGCACGACCATCACGGCACAGCTTGCGGCCCTTCAGGCCAATCGCACGGCCAAGCGGGCGGCCTGGGCGCACACCATGTTCAATGTCCTGGGCGGAGTGATTGTTCTTCCGTTCGTTCTCCTCGGCTGGTACGGCGCCCTGGTGGATTCCGTGATCCCCTGGGAACTCTCGGCGAAGACGATCGCGGGGAGCATTGCCGTGGCGCATACGATGACCAGCGTGGTCTACTCCATCGTCTTTCTCCCGCTGGCGACGGTATTGGAGAAAGCGGTGCTCCGGCTGGTGCCGGTGCGACCGTCCGAGGCGGCGGCCCAGCCCGTCGTTCTGGAACGCCACCTGCTCCACACACCGGACATCGCGCTGGAACAGGCCAGACGGGAGATCGTACACATGGCCAGGATCGCCAAAGGCGGCTTCATGGATGCCGTGGCCGGCCTGATCAACGACGAAAAGAAGAGGCTCGAGTCGGCCTGTGTCGCGGAGGAATTCACCGATACGCTCCAGTACGAGATCACGACCTACCTCACGGAGCTGTCCCGCCGGGAGCTTTCCGAGAATGTCGCGGTCGCCCTGCCTGTGCTCCTGCACACCGTCAACGACCTGGAACGGATCGGCGATCACGCCGTCAACCTGGTGGAAATCGCGATGCGCAAGATCGAGCAGAAACTTGTGTTCACCGACTCGGCGCTGGCCGAGATGCACCAGCTCAGCAGGGAAATCGATGAGATGTTCGACCGAGTCATCGAGGCATTGGAGAAGGACGATGCCGAGGCAGCCCGATCGGCCCTGCCCAACGAGCGCAACCTCAATCGGATGCAGATCGAGTTCCGGCGCAGCCACGTCCAGCGGTTGCGAGATGGACACTGCACGCCGGAGGCCAGCTTGATCTTTATCGATCTGGTGGATAACGTCGAGAAGACGGGCGACCACCTGACGAACATCGCGCAAGCGGTGATCGGTGGCCTCCAGTGGGACGGCATTGAGCTGAAGATATCCCCTCCCAAGTAGCACGGAGGACGGCCTCGCCTCCCAGGGCGAACGCATCTTAACTGCTGATGGGAGCAGGACGTAGCCGATGATTCGGAGAGGATGTGCTATGGAGGGCACACGGATCGAAGTCTTGGCAGGAGGCGATGGATGGCTGGGTCAATCTGG
>JBDKRX010000084.1:0-18215 GCA_039683175.1 Phycisphaerales bacterium | reverse complement strand
CCTGCCGATCGCACGCGAGCGGGCGCAGCGCCAGGGCTATCCCGGCGTGCGATGGGCCAAATGCACCGGTCCCGACGGCCGCGAGTGGCCGCATCCTATCCACGCCATGCTGATCTGGCAGCAGCCGCATCCGATTTTCTTCGCCGAGCTGGACTACCGCGCGCACCCGTCCCGCGAGACGCTGGAAAGCTGGCGGGACGTGGTCCTGGAAACCGCCGCCTTCATGGCTTCACTGCCGTGCAGAGAGGCGACGAACGGCCGGTTCGTCCTGGGTCCGCCGCAATACGTGGTCTCCGAGAACACCGACCCGGACACGACGCTGAATCCGACGTTCGAACTGGGATACTGGCGTTTCGGCCTGCGGCTTGCCCAGACCTGGCGCCAGCGGCTCGGCCTGCCTCGCGACCCGGCGTGGGACGATGTGCTGGCGAATCTGGCGCCTCTGCCCGTGCAGGACGGTCGCTACGTCCTGTACGAGGGGGTCGAGGACATGTGGACGAAGTGGAACTGGGAGCACCCGGCGCTGACGGGTGTGTACGGATGGCTGCCGGGTGATGGGGTGGACCGCGAGACCATGAGTCGCACGCTTGACAAGGCGCTGGAGACATGGGATTTCGGTCGCACGTGGGGTTGGGATTTCCCGATGCTCGCGATGTGCGCCGCCCGGCTGGGCAAGACCGACAAAGCCATCGATCTGCTGCTGCACGACAAGTTCCGGTTTACCCCCTGCGGCCTGAGCACGAGCGGTCCGTTCCCCTATTTCCCCTCGAACGGCGGTTTGCTCTACGCGGTGGCCATGATGGCCGCCGGCTGGGACGACGGTCCGAAACGCTCCGCTCCGGGCTTCCCCGACGATGGCCGTTGGACGGTGCGATGGGAAGGGCTCAAGCCGGCGCTGTGATGAGGACTTGCTCGTGAATTCCCACCATACCCAGGTAGTATCCGTGGTTTTCAGACGCGCCCGGGAAGAGCGGTTCATCCGCTGTGCCGGATAATATTTCCTCGCCGCGTCAACCCCTCCCCAAGTGTACGCATTGCTACGTATTTCTTCCCCCGGAATGCTCAACAATTGTGTTTCCACGGTGCGGGATGTTCTCTCGCTGTTGCGAAATGCCGATGGATGGATCGTGTGGTGCCGAACTCGGGGTTGGATCAGAATCGGTAGTCCAGGGGGTGGCTATGGTGGGTGCAGGAACGGCAGGAACTTCACGTCGCTTGGCCGAGAGTTACGTCGCGGTCAGCTCTGCCTCTGAAGGAGTGTTTCTCTACTACAAATTCGGGCGCTACGAGGGCGTCTTCTCCGAGAAGCCCTACTTCCTCCTGTCGCATTGTGCCCATGTACTGTTCAGCCTGTGGCGGTTCGAGGAAGAGGAGGGCGGCTCGCTGTTTCTCGGGCGGCCTCGCCCGACTGCCTTTCTGAATGAACTGGACTTCGGATCGCTACGCTACAACGACTACAAACGGCGCATGCTCCACGCGGATTCTTTCGAAGAACACTGGAGAAATGAGACGCAGTGGTTTGAATTCTGGATTCAGGTCCTGGAGCACTGGGATCCGTCTGGCGCCGCCGTCCGCCAGGAGTTCTCCCGTTGTATCCTCGCGTGTGTGACGCAGAGAGACATCTTGGAGCGAAAAGCGACGCGCCGAACCCATACGGCGTTCGACCGTTTCATGAAGACAGATGCGACCGGATCCGTGATGCTTCGCACCCTGTCCGTTCTGGACGAGGTGATGCAGGGGATCGTGCAGGGGCTGGCTGGACTGGCTCCGAGCACGAGCGTCCTTGAACGGATCACCGTAGTCGGCGCCCTGTTGAACGAGATTCGCCGAATGGTGGTGTACCAAACGCCTGCCAAGGGCCCATACACGCCGTTGGGGGCCACGCGATGGAGAGCGCCCTCTCCGTTGGGCCGAATGTTCTGGGGCAGGACGCAGGGCGTCCTGACCGTAGTGCCCCGGCGCGAGGGTGGAGACATTATCTGCACATACGATCCGGTGTCCCAGCCGAAGAATCGGAGACGATCCTGGACGCGGCCGGTATCGTCTCTGCCGGGCACCTACGAGCAGGAGCTGTTCGCGACCTGGCCCCACGGAACGGGGGAGTGCCCCGACGATCCCGGCCACCCCTCGGATGTCACTGCGCATTGGACGCTCCAGAACGAGGAAGCCGCACGGCTCGAAACCATCTGTAAACGGATCGATGTTCTGCTCGACGGGCTTGGCTGCAATCCAACATGCGAACGACTGATCGAGGAGATCAGAAGCATGTCGCGAAACGGCCATGCGAAATGGAAGGCTGTGGACATTCCGTGGACCTACATCTGCCGGCTGGATGAGCTGCTGGGCAGGTTGAGATCCATCTGCCGAGGGGTGAATGTCCCTGGAGGCAACGACAAAGCGGAGAAGATCGTTACTCGAGTCTGCCCGGCGCCACAGGCGGAGGCCGGCGAGGCGGATTCGCAAAGCCGCCGTGAACAGGATTCGTCCGTCCAGACGAAGCCCGCCGACGAAAAGCAGGCGGCGATCCGTGAAGAGCAAGTGGCGAGGAGTGACGAGGTTCAGCCGGTTGCGGAGGACTCCTCGCCAGTGATTTGTGGAAAGTCCTTGCCGCTCGATCCCTCGCCGCAGATCGAGCGGGTCGGCATAGACCCGCCGTCTGTTGTGGAACCGCAACAGACGGCAGCACAGGACGAATCTGTTGCTGGCCCAACGCCTGCGTCGTCCCCAGGGCAAATGCCGGGAAAGGCCGACTCGATGGGCGATTTGTCCGCGTCGGCCTGGTGTACGTCGCGGTTGCCGACGGCACGATCTCTACGGCGTTGCGCCACGCCACGAAAGCCGCGCAGGACAAGGCCTGCCGCCCAGACACCCGAACCCACGGATTGCCCAGCGCAACCTTGTATCCGTGACGAGCCGGTTGCACAAAAGGAACCGCGGCGACAAGCTCGTCGAAGGCCGATCCAGGCGAACAGCCCGAAGAACCAGGCGGAATGCTGAACCGACGGCGATGGATCCCGCCCGACCGTCTGACGGGACGTTCTTGCCCGCGCGAGGTCTCGCCTTTTCCCTATCCTCCGCCGGCGGGAAATTTTCTTTGACAGCCACGGGCCAATTCGCTAACTTGGCTGATTCTAAGGCCCTGCTGTAAATATGGTTGCGCCAAGAGCGGTTTGGTTGGAGACCCTGAGATGGAACACAAGATCCTGTTGAAAGAGAGTGACATACCCCGGCAATGGTACAACTTGGCGGCGGATCTCCCGACGCCCCCGTTACCACCGCTGGGTCCGGGCGGCACACCCATATCTCCAGAGATGCTGGCCCCGGTCTTCCCGATGAACATCATCGAGCAGGAGGTCAGCACGCAGCGGTGGATCGATATCCCCGAGGAGGTGCTCGACATCCTGTACCGCTGGCGTCCGGCGCCGTTGCGCCGGGCGGTCTACCTGGAGAAATACCTCAAGACGCCGGCCCGCATCTATTACAAGGATGAGAGCACGAGCCCGCCGGGAAGTCACAAGCCCAACACGGCGGTCGCCCAGGCATACTACAACAAGGTGGCGGGCATCACGCGTCTGACCACCGAGACCGGCGCCGGCCAGTGGGGCAGCGCCCTGGCCTTCGCCTGCAACCTGTTGGGTCTGGAGTGCAAGGTGTACATGGTGCGGATCAGCTTCGATCAGAAGCCGTTCCGCAAGCTGATGATGCAGGTCTGGGGCGCCAAGTGCATCGCCAGTCCGAGTTCGGAAACGAACGCGGGCCGCAAGATCCTGGCCGAGATCCCGGACACGCCGGGCAGCCTGGGCATCGCCATCAGCGAGGCCATCGAGGATGCTGTCATGGACCCGACCGGCAAGACGCGATACTCCCTGGGTAGCGTGCTCAACCACGTCCTGCTCCACCAGACGATTATCGGCTTGGAGGCCAAGAAGCAATTGCAGATGGCCGGCGAGAAACTTCCGGACGTTGTCATTGGCTGTGCCGGCGGCGGCAGCAACTTTGCCGGACTGGCCTTCCCGTTCACCACCGACAAGATCAACGGCGCCAAGATCGACATCATCCCGGTCGAGCCGGCGGCCTGCCCGAAGATGACCCGCGGACCGTTCGTGTACGACCACGGCGACGTGGCCGGTATGACGCCGCTGCTGGCCATGCACTCGCTCGGTCACACATTTGTCCCTGCCCCGATCCACGCCGGCGGGCTTCGCTACCACGGCATGGCGCCGCTGGTGTGCCAGGGCATCGTGGAAGGTTTGTTCGCGCCGAAGGCGTACCATCAGAGCAAGTGCTACGAGTCGGCGCTGATCTGGGCGAAGACCGAAGGCGCGATCTGCGCTCCCGAGACCAGCCACGCCATCGCCGCGACCATCGACGAGGCGATCAAGGCCCGCGAAGAAGGCAAGGAGAAGGTCATTCTCTTCAGCTACAGTGGGCACGGTTTGATGGACCTGTCCGGTTATGACAAGTACATGTCCGGCCAGCTCAGCGATTACGAGCTGCCCGATGACGTTCTCAAGAAGTGCACCAAGGACCTTGCCAAGATGCCGAAGGCCCCGATGCGAAAAAGCGGCCGCTGGTAGGATCGGCGGCCCGGCTTGGACCCGGCTGCGAGGGAATGCGGCTGGGCGGTTCATGGATCTCTGTAAGGAGGAACGCACGATGAAGCGTGTGGTTTTCTTGACCGTTCTGCTGGCTGCAGTAACCGCCCTGGGACAGGATTGGGAAGGTGACCTGCAGGATGAGACCGCGGTTGGCAAGCTGCATACCATGGTCGGCGTCACCTGGGACAGCAAGTACATCTGGCGAGGTTTCGACATATTCGACGACAAGAGCGCCACGCACCTCTCGATCGACTTGAACCTCTTCGAGACCGGTTTCGGCGCCAGCCTCGTCGGGCACCGCGCCAATGGAAGCGGATTCGAAGACTTGGAGCGATGGGACGGAACCCTCTACTACCAGAGCGGTGCATGGGCCGGCGAGTCCTATGCCACGAACTATCGGTTCGGCTTCGTCCATTATCTGTACCCGGAGCTCAATGAGGGCGAGTCGCTCGATCAGCAGGAAGGCCAGATGGTCCTTGCCTGGCCGAACCTCCTCCCGGTCCAGGGCCTGCAACCCAGCTATGCACTGATTAAGATGTGGCCGGCGGACAGCGGCTCCCGACTCTCGGATGCCGCTTCCGGCTGGATGCACATCCTCATGCTTGACTACGGATTCAGCGTCCCGGGGATCCTCGCGGGTATGCCCGACCACGTGATCACGCTGCACTCAGAAGTGGTCCATAACGGTGGCCTCAGTGTGACGCCACGGTATCGGAACCCCGACTACGATTGGACACACGCGGTCCTCGGTGCCTCGACGGATTTCTCGTTTGGCCCCGGCGGCAACCTCGTCCTGACCCCGGCGGTCTATTATCAGATTACCATGGAGAGTTCCATCAGCGAGGACGGCGACAAGGACAATGAACTGTGGGTGAGCCTCGCGCTCAAGTACGCATTCTGACCCTCGCTCTGCTCTCGCATTTCCCGGGCCGGCCCTCAAAAGCCGGCCCGTTCCATTTGAGACTCGTTACCCAACCAGGCTTGGGATAACCAGACCGACCGCAAGCGTCAGGCTGCCCGCGTTATGCAGCAGGATGGTGAGTTGATTGGCGCGGTACAGGCCCGGCTTGACCAGGTCCGCCGGATTGGCGGCTCGCATGGCGAAGATTGCGAAGGGCAGCGTCAGGAGGTAGAACAGGCCTGCGAAGAAGGTCGTGTTCCAGGAGAGCATGGCGGCCGCCGCGAGATACGTGGCGATCAACGCCACCCGGTAGATCCGTACGCAGGCCGGGATGCCGAAAACGACGACCAGGGTTCTCTTGCGGACCTGGCGGTCGGCCGGGAGATCGGGGAACTCGTTGATGAGGATCACCAGGAAGATCAGGATCGCGACGATCGCGGCCGGCAACAATGGCAACAGGTCCGCGGACCCGGACTGGAGGTAGTACGAGCCGTACACGGGCAGGATGCCGAACAAGAAGCCGATCATAACCTCGCCCACGCCGCGATAGCCCAGTTGGAGGGGCCGTGCGGTGTAGAAGAACCCGCCGAGCACCCCCAGCAGTCCGATCCCGAGGATGAACAGGCTCCGCGTCAGGACCACGAGGATCAGTCCGATCCCCGACCCAAGGGCCAGGTACGCGAGGCCGGCCAGCAGAGTGGCCTCGGGCGAGAGGATGCCCTGTTGGATGAACTGCCGGCCGCCGGAGAAGGGGGTCGGGTTCTCGTTTACCCAGTCGTTTCGCGAGAGGTGGTCGAAGTAGTCGTTGATGACGTTGGCTCCGGCGTGGAGGGCCATGATCGCGAGTGCCGCCAGCAGGAACAGGCCCATGTGGAAGCTGCCGGTCACGGCATACCCCAGCACCGAGCCCACGAGCACCGGCGCGGCGCTGGCCCCAAGATATTGTGGCCGCGAGGCCAAAAGGAGTATGCGCAATCCCGCCGGCAATGCCTGAATTCTCACAGATGGTTCTTTCAAGGGCGCCTTCATCCAAACCGTATACGAGCCGGATTGTACCCTTCCGGCCGGTGCTGTCAACCGGGGGGCATGCCTGCCTTGCGTTCATCCCCAACTGCCACCCTGGCAGAACAGGCAGAACCGCCTGCTATTCTGCCAGATGCAGTCCGTTGGCGGCCTGTTTGTAAGCTAAGCCTTGGCAATGACTTACGATTCGTGTTCTGGCAGCTCAGCCTCTGGCATGCCATTTGCACGATAGACTTAAGCTGGTGTAACTATGGTAGCTCAATGGTCACAAGTCGGCGATGTGAACGTACTGGCCAGTGCGGCGGACTGGGCTTGGCCGGATGCGGTTCGCAGTATTTTCAAGCCCAGGGGCGTCAACCTCCTGATGGCCGAGAACGCCGCCGAGTTTGTGAATGTTATCGCCACGAGGCGAATCCACACCACGATCGTGGATGTGGATTCGGTGCAGTCCAATGGGCTGACGACGGTCAAGATCATTCGGATGGACTATCCGCTGGTGCCGTGCATCGTCCTGACTCGCAAGGTGGACAAGGAAACGCAGGGCAAGGCCCTGCAGCTCGACGCTTTCGGGGTCATCGCCAAGCCGGTGAACATGGACATCCTGCAACAGGTGCTCAACCGATTGTTCCTCAAGAGATACAACAGCGATCTGTTTGCCAGATAAGGAAGGAGTTTTGGAAAACGGGCAGTTGGGCCTGACTACCCGTTTTCCAAAACTCCGCTGAAGGATGATTGGATACCATAATCTGCTGGAAAGGAGCAAGGACACATGAAGATTCGACCATTGGGAGATAAGGTGCTCGTGGAGCGCGTGGAGGCGGAGGCGAAGACGGCTGGCGGGATCGTGCTTCCGGACACGGCGAAAGAGAAGCCGCAACGAGGCAAGGTCGTCAACGTCGGCGAAGGCAAGATGCTCGAAGACGGCACCCGCAAGGAAGTCCAGGTGAAGAAGGGCGATCTCGTGCTCTTCACGAGCTACGCCGGCACCGAGATCAAGATCGACGGCAAGGAATACTTGATCATGGACGAGTCGGATATCATGGCGGTGATCGAGAAGTAGGAAGTGGGATGTTTGATTGTTGATTTCGAGAAGAAACGGGCCCCGCTGAGCCATAACAGAATCAACTATCAAAAATCAAAAATCAACAATCCCTGAGAAGGAGTAGGCAAGACATGGCAGCTAAGAAAATCGCTTTCGGAACCGATGCCCGTGCCGCGATCCGCAACGGCGTCAAGAAACTGGCCAGCGCCGTGAAGGTGACGCTCGGGCCGGCCGGCAGAGTGGTCATCCTGGAAAAATCCTTCGGCTCGCCGACCGTCACGAAGGACGGCGTCACCGTGGCCAAGGAAATCGAGCTCGAAGACGCCTATGAGAACATGGGCGCCCAAATGGTCAAGGAAGTGGCGTCGAAGACTTCGACCGTCGCCGGCGACGGCACCACGACGGCCACCATCCTGGCGGAAGCCATCTTCGAGGAGGGGCTCAAGAATATCACCGCCGGCGCCAACCCGATGCAGGTCAAGAAGGGTATCGACATGGCCGTCGAGGCGATCGTCGACGAGCTTCACAAGATGAGCACCACGGTCGAATCCAGCAAGCAGATCGAGCAGGTCGCCGTCTGCTCCGCCAACCAGGACTTCGAAGTCGGCAAGAAGCTGGCCGAGGCGATGGACAAGGTCGGCAAAGACGGCGTCATCACCGTCGACGAAGGCCAGTCGCTCGAAACCGAGGTCGAGCTGGTCGAAGGCATGCAGTTCGACAAAGGGTATCTGAGCCCGCACTTCGTGAACAACCTCGAGAGCATGTCGGTCGTGCTCGAGAAGCCGTACATCCTGGTCCACGAGAAGAAGATCAGTTCGATCAAGTCGCTGGTCCCGCTGCTCGAGAAGGTGGCCAAGCAGGGCAAGCCCCTGCTGATCATCGCAGAGGACGTCGAGGGCGAGGCCCTGGCGACCCTCGTCGTGAACAAGCTTCGCGGCGTGCTCCAGGTGGCGGCGGTGAAGGCCCCCGGCTTCGGCGACCGTCGCAAGGCCCTGCTCAGCGACATCGCGGTCCTGACCGACGCCGAGCCCATCTTCGAGGATCTCGGCATCGATCTGGAGAACATCGAGCTCCGTCAGCTCGGCCAGGCCAAGGAAGTCACCATCGACAAGGACAGCACCACGATCATCGAGGGCCGCGGCAAGACCGAGGCCATCAAGGGCCGGATCGAACAGATCAAGGCCGAGATCGAGAAATCGACCAGCGATTACGACATCGAGAAGCTGCAAGAGCGGCTGGCGAAACTGGCCGGTGGCGTCGCCAAGATCAACGTGGGCGCCGCGACCGAGGCCGAGATGAAAGAGAAGAAGGCCCGCGTCGAGGACGCGCTGCACGCCTGCCGCGCCGCAGTCGAAGAGGGCATCCTCCCCGGCGGCGGCGTCGCCATGCTTCGCGCTCTGTCTGTGCTGGACAAGATCAAGACCAAGGGCGACGAGCAGGTCGGTGTGGACATCGTCCGCCGTGCGGTCCTGGCCCCGATCAAGCAGATCGCGCACAACGCCGGACTCGACGGCTCGATCGTCGCCCAGAAGGTGATGGAGAGCAAAGAGAAGAACTTCGGCTACGACGTGATCACCAAGCAATACGGCGACATGATCAAGTTCGGCGTGATCGTGCCGACGAAGGTCGAGCGGACCGCCCTCCAGAACGGCGCCTCGATTGCGTCGCTGCTGTTGACCACGGACGCCATCGTCAGCGAGATTCCCGAGAAGAAGGAAAAGGCCCCCGCGATGCCTCCGGGCGGCGGGATGTACTAACCTTCGCGAATCCTTGTGTGTCTCAAGCGGGTCCCGTTCGGGACCCGCTTGTTTTTCGTAGAGAGCTGCGTGTGCCGTTTGGGAGACAACCGAATGCCTTTTCGCTTCTACACGAACATGATGTCGCAGGCGTCGCGAAGTGCAGCGTCGGGGATTCTGGTCGTCGGTCTGCTGCTGATCGGCTTCGGCGCGCTGATCCTCGCATTGCCCGAGCTGTTCGCCTTCCTGGCGGCAGCGGTGTTCTTCCTTGTCGGGGGCGGCTGCGCGGTCGTCGCGATCAAGATCCTCTGGGTGCAGTGGCGCCTGGACCGGATGACCTCCCCCGATGGCTCGGACGCCTACCGGAAGAACGTCCGCATTCACCTCGGCGACCGCCACGAGGAATGAACATGAGGTTTGCCGGACATGCGGTCCGCACCCACACCAAACGGCGGACCGCCTTGCTGTGCGGAAATCCGAAGCACGAAAATCGGAATCCGAAACAAACCCAAATGACCCAAATCCCAAATCCAAAACGGGACGTGTCGATCTGCGCCAGCGTTTCGAGACTTTGAATTTCGGCTTCTTGGATTTGTTTCGGATTTCGAAATTCGGAATTTGAACCTGTAGCGTCGGCTTCTGCATCCGAGCGGGAACTCGGTGTCACTTGCCTGGCCATTCCTCCCACTCCATGTGGAACAGGTGCCGGTAGATGAAGACACCGAGGGCCACGGCCCCGCCAAGGAGCAGCAGGCCCATCGGCGTTTCGCCGAAGATCAGTTTTCCCGCGCCGAGCAGGCAGAGCATCGCGCACGCAAGGCCCGCCCGCTCAGGAAGAAATCATTCGTGCTCCTGCCGGCGCGCCTGGAGTAGGCGACTCCGATGACAAGGCCGACGGCGAAGCACAGCGCGATGACGATCCAGTCGATGGCGGTCAAAGTTACAGGCGGCTCCACAGCATTCGGGTCGTATCCCAGCGATCTGGCCCGCCATCCCACCGGCCGACCGTCGTCCGTGCAAGGAGTACAAGGGGTCAACCCTCGGGCTGACTCGTGGCAGTTAGCTACTTCCGGATCCTTGATTGGGAGATGGTGACTTCGTCAATTTGGCTTTCTGGTAGTATTGCAGCACTTGGTCTTCACTGCCTACATAGTATGGAAGCCCAGAAAGGCTATGTATCTCGATTGGGGCTTTGCGTATCTCAGCATGCTCTTCGTCGGTCCAACCGTCGTGCATCACGCCTGTGTCTGGCAGATCGCGCAAAACCTCGAGGTCCGGAATGGGGTTTCGCGTAACGATCCCCTGATGTCCGTATGAATCGCGTACGCCCTTCACTATCATCGCCTGAAAGAACTGAATCTTCTTCTCCTTGCATGCATCGGTAATCTTGCGCCGGTTTTGAGGTGACATACATGCTCCGAAGGTCACCGACTGAACGCAATCGAGCGAAAACGGGAATAGATAGTTCTCCCTGTCACGCCGTGTGAAATCAGTCTTTGGATGCCACCATTTGTGGTCGGCCAAAGGGTGAACCATGCGCCACTCGCTTTCATCGGCCCAACGCGCACTCTTGGTGAAGAACATCCTCGCATTGAATACGTCTCGATGGATCTCGCCATGCTCATCAATCAAATCCTCGACATAATACGTGTAGTCGGGGGTATATTCGACCTTTCGAATATCGTACACTTCACCGTTTCTACCTCGCATATACTGGTTGAATCCAGCCTTGAATTCAACAAGAAAGCCCTTGTGTCCGTTCGCGTAGCGACTCCACATGTCGAAGTTGTCTGGGTCTGTTGTCAGGGAGAGGATACCGGAATTGTCCACCTGAACCGAAAGCA
Source organism: Phycisphaerales bacterium (assembly GCA_039683175.1). GTDB lineage: Bacteria > Planctomycetota > Phycisphaerae > Sedimentisphaerales > Anaerobacaceae > PLanc-01. Next base: position 7,071 of record JBDKRX010000084.1, on the reverse strand, counting down.
ACTGGTGGTATATCCAGTCTTGATAGTGTGGAAACCGGACTCCGTCGAATACGTAGTATGTGTATCTGCCTTTGGGCTGTCTGAATCGAATGACTGGGTTGAACTCAAGAGGGTCGTTCAGAGCCGCTGGCTGTGTAAATCTGATTCTGCCGTCTATAAATATCCCCCTGATCACGTTGTCGTCATCGCTGAAGTACTTGAAGAAAGTTGGCAATTGCGACTCCTTTGTCACGACATGTCTCATGCTACCACCATAAAGGCCTTTGTAAGCATGATTCCAGAAGATGGCGAAGTCCTTAGCCACAACTACGTGGCCCAACTCGTCTGTGCTTGCCAGGCGAATGTTGTGGAGCTTCATCTCTTCGCGGAGAAGCAGCCGGCGTTCTTCCTCCGTCGCTTCGTCGGTCAGCTCCTGCCGGCGGGTTTGGATGGCGAAGTAGGTCTGCCCCATCGCCACGATCTCCTTCGACGGGTCCGCGTTCTGGACGATGAGGTAGCAGGCGTAACGGGACATACAAATGGTCGCCACCGGCCTTCGCCCACCTTTGCCTATCTCGATCATTTCGGTGATCTCAACGAAATGATCCTCGATCCGCTGGCCGCTGTTGAAACAGGTGGTCTTTGCCCGCTTTATCACCTGCTCGAAGTTGCGATAGTCCGAGTACCCGAGGACTTGGGCGAAGTCGCGGCTGGACCAGTATTCTGCTCCGGCCGCATTGGTGCGCCGGATTCGCTCAAACGGCGAAATGCCGTTGGGAGCCGACGGTCTTTCCTCCGTATCCATTGAGGCCTCCTATCACTGCCGATATTGTAGCGGCGACCCGGAGTAAGGCAAACGAGAATCCTGCCTGCGAATGGCTGGGGACCGGAGGTGGTAGGGAGGGGGACGGATGAGACACGGGCAAGATGCCCGTGCTACGGCCGTTCTACCGGAGCTTGATTGTGGCTAAGGCTAAGGCGGCGAAGGCGGCGGCCATTAGCCAGAAGCGGACGACCACCTGCGGTTCGCTCCAGCCGGCTAAGTGGAAGTGGTGGTGCAGCGGGGCGCAGCGGAAGAGCCGCTTGCCGTGCGTGTACTTGAAGTAGCCCACTTGCAGGACGACGCTCATCAGCTCGATCACGAAGACGCCCCCGATGATCAGAAGCAGGATCTCGTGGCGGGTGACGAGGGCGCCGTAGCCCATCGCGGCGCCGAGCGGCAGCGAGCCGCAGTCGCCCATGAACGTCTGGGCCGGGTAACAGTTGAACCAGAGGAATCCCAGGACCGCGCCGAGGACGGAGGCGTAGAAGATGCTCAACTCGCCCGCCTCCGGGATGTGCGGCAGTAGCAGGTAGCTCGCCCACGTCACCGGAGTCGTGCGGGACATCATCTCGGAGGCGACGTAGCACAGGATGACCAGCACCAGGCTGACCATCGCGACGCAGCCGCCCGCCAGGCCGTCCATGCCGTCGGCGAGGTTCACCGCGTTGCTCGTGGCGGAGATGTAGAAGATGGCGATGAAGATGAACGCCCAGTTGCCCAAGGGCAGGCCATGCTTGTAGAAGGGAACCCAGAAGAGCTTGGCGTCGGCGATCTCGGAGAAGTCGAAGAACAAGAAGGACGCGATGAGCACGGCCCCTGCGATCTGGAAGATGAGCTTCTCCCAGGCGAACAGTCCGTTACGGCCGCGCTGGCGGGAGGCGGCGGTCAGCTTGAGCCAGTCGTCCACGCCGCCCAGGACCCCGAACCACAGGAGCACGAAAACCGCCTTCTGCACGAATGGGTTGTTGAGCTTGGCCCAGAGCAGGGTGCTCCCGATCGTGGCCGAGAGGATGATCAGGCCGCCCATGGTGGGCGTGTTGGCCTTTTCCTTGGTCAGCTCGTTGAGGGCGGCGTGGTAGAACTCGGGCCGGTCGCCGATCTTCATCCGCATGAGCCAGCGGATAATTCGCGGGCCGATCAACAGTGCGATGGCCAGACTCGTCAGGATCGCGACGACGGAGCGAAACAGGACGTGCTGATACGCATAGAAATGCAGCGTATCGGAGAAGAAGCCGCCGAAGTATTCCATCAAATGATAGAGCATCCTGTTTCCAATTGATGAATGATCATCGATTATCGACGATTGAAGAGGGCTCGCAACAATCGATCATCCATAAATCTCAGTCAATTCCTGGACCACGCGTTCCAGCCGGGCCGTCCTTGAGCCTTTGACCAGTATTATATCGTCTTCTCGAAGAAAATCCTGCACATGGTCGCACACCGACTGCGTATCGTCGAAACAAATCGTCTGCAAATCGCGTTGCGAGGTCTCTCGTGCGACCTGGGCGGTGGTCTTGGGTTCCTCGCCGACCGCGACGAGCAGATCGACGCCGGCCTCGGCTACTGCGGCGCCCAGTTCGGCGTGCAACGCCTGTGCCTGCTGGCCCAGCTCCGCCATCCGGCCGCAGATGAAGACCAGCCGACGGTTGCGATTCGGGTCCGAACACGAGCGGAGATTGGCCAGCATCGCCAGAGCGTTCCGCATCGACGCCGGGTTCGCGTTGTAGCAGTCATTCAGCACGGTCAGCGAGCCGATCTGGAGTGTCTCGGCCCGCATGGAGACGGCGGACAAGTCCTCGACCGCCTTGGCGAAGTCGTCGGCCGTCAGACCGAACTGGTCGCAGACGGCCCACGCCGCGACAGCGTTCTCGACGTTGCCTGGGCCGGGCAGCGGCAAGTGGACCTGGGTCCCGCGAATGGCGAACGTGCTGCTTGTGCCCGAGCAGGCGATCCGCGTCGCTCGATAGTCCACGTTGGAGGATGTGCCGAAGGTCTTGAAGAGCCGTCCCCTTGTGGCGAGGGCATCTTGCCCTTGGTCTTTCGTGGCATGGGCTTCCAGCCCATGATTCATCGGCAGGATGCCGGCGGGACACAAGGGCGGGACGCCCTCGCCACTGAGTGTCGTCAAGCCCCGCGCGGCTGCCACGAGCGGTTCGATATCGCCGTTGATGAGGAAGGCGCCTGTTTCCGAAAGGCCTTCGGCAATTGAGAGTTTCTCGCGGATGATGGTCGCGAGATCGCCGAAGCCCTCCAGGTGGGCGGGATGGGCGTTGGTCACGACTGCGATGTCCGGCAGGGCGATCCGCGTCAGGGGGGCGATCTCGCCAGGATGGTTGGCGCCGATCTCGGCGATAATCACCTCGCTGTCCTGCGGGGCGCCGAGCAGGGTCAAAGGCAGGCCGATGTTGTTGTTGAAACTCTTCTGCGCCTGGTGAGTGCGGAAGCGACGGCTCAGGACGTGGTGAACGATCTGGCGAGTGGTGGTCTTGCCGACCGAGCCGGTTATGGCCACCACTTTGAATTTGTTCATCCGACGATACTCGTGGGCGAGGTCGCCCAGCGCCTGGATTGTGTCGTGGACCCTCAGCAATGGTCCCATAGCGCCATCCACGTTCCGACTGACGACGGCGCATGTGGCTCCTTTCGACAGGACCTGTGGGACATAGTCATGGCCGTCGAAGTTCTCCCCGGGCAGGGCAAAGAAGCAGTCGCCCGGCTGGATCGTACGGGAATCCGTGCTGACGCCGGTGACACGGGATGCCTGGGCTCCTGCCTCGGCCTGGTTCGGCCGGCCTGTGACGGTCCCGCCGATGATCCGGGCCAGGGCCTCTATCGAGATGGGCTGCATTGTCTTTCTCTCAGACACTGGCCGGCAATGTCTTTGTCGCTGAAGTCGAACTTCTTTGTGCCGATGATCTGGTAGGTTTCGTGTCCTTTGCCGGCGAGCAGGATGATATCGTCGGGGCGGGCGTTCTCGATGGCCAGTTCGATGGCTTTTCTTCGGTCCGGCTGTACCGTCACTCGCTCGGAGCCCGGGTCCTCGAAGCCGGCGATGATCTCGCCGATAATCGTCTCGGGGTCCTCGGTCCTCGGGTTGTCACTCGTGACGATGATTGCGTCGGCCAGTTGCTCGGCTACGTGGGCCATTCGGGATCGCTTGGTGCGGTCCCGGTCGCCGCCGCAACCGAAGAGGATCGTGAGCCGGCCCCGGCACAGGGGCCGCAACGTCGTCAGGACGTTCTGCATGGCGTCGTCGGTATGGGCGTAATCGACGAGAACCGTGAACCCGTCGTTGGGGATTCTTTCGAGCCGGCCGGGGACCCCCGTGAGGGAGGACAGCCCTTTCGCGACGGTCTTCAGGTCCAGCCCGACGGCCAGACACAGCCCGGCGGCGGTCAGATGATTCGACACGTTGTATCGGCCCAGCAGCGGCGTCCTGACCTGCTCCGTCCGGCCTTGGAATTCCAGCGTGAAGACCGTTCCTTCCACGGTCATCGATTCGATGTGGGCGGTCAGATCGGCGGGCTCGTCCACGGCGAACCAGCAGAGGCGAGCCTTGGTTTCCTGGGCGATGAGCCGCGATTGGGGCGCCTGCCTGTTCAGCACGGCGGTCGCGTCGGGCGTCAGGGCCGTGAACAGGCGGGTCTTGGCGGTCAGGTAGTTGTCCGTCGTCAGATGGTAGTCCAGGTGGTCGCCGGTCAGATTGGTGAACGCGGCTGCGCGGAAGTCCACGCCCGCCAGGCGGTCCTGGGACAAGGCATGGCTGCTGGCCTCGGTGACCATGTATGTGGCGCCGGCCTGCACCATCTGTTTTTGGGCCTGGGCGATGGTCAGGCAGTCGGGGGTCGTGAGCGTCGAGTTGGTCACGCCGGACCCGGTGTCGTAGACGACGGTTCCCATGAGGCCGCACTTGTGGCCGGCGGCCTCGACGCAGGCGCGGACCAGGAAGGTGACTGTTGTTTTGCCGTTAGTTCCAGTGACGGCCATGCACGTCAGCTTCCTGCTCGGATTGCCGTTGGCAGCCTGGGCGAGCAGACCGGCCGCCTGCGCCGGGTTCCCGACGGGCACGAACACGGTACGGGCGGATTTGAAGCCTGCCCCTGCACGGTTGCTTTCGCATACGACATATGCCGCGCCGTTGGCGATGGCCTTGTCGATAAACTGATGACCGTCACAGGAGACACCCTTGATGGCGACGAACACGTCGCCCGGATGCACCAGGCGCGAATCGATCCGGACGGCGACCGCCGGATTCGAGGAAACCAGACTCAGTAACCCATCCAGGTTCATTCTGTAACGTCCTTTAGGCGGAATGCACACGCGGGTCCGACCCTTGCAGGTTCATCATTCTACGCTGGACACCGCGGCGACGCAAGCGGGCAAACCCGCGCTTGTCGGCTCTGTCATTATCGGCGCTTCAGGCGATTTCGGATGAAAAACGGTCGGCCGAACGAATCGAACGATGAGTCCTGCGGAATGACAAAGACTGAAAGACTGTGTCTACCGCCTGTCGGGCTTCCAGCAGGAGGGGTGCCAGGCGGGCGGGAGCCCGGAAGTCGACCGTCGTATGGCGGCTGTATCCTCGCGGGCCCGATTCAGAACGAGCCTTGAATCGTGGTGCCATGCACTGTAGGATCATCCTGCTGGGCCGAAGGATAGGGCAACGCAGGCGTGCGACCCGAGCGTCGAGCCCAATGGCTGTACGGCACAGGGGCTCGGTTTGGGCCTGGCCCTTCTCAATCCTGCTGGTAGCCCGATAGGCGAAAAACGCATCCAATCCTCCGCGTGTGTCTTTGCCAGGAGATGGAAGGAATTGCCCAATGGTCGGTCGCAATCACTGCATAGGTTTGTTCTTGCTCGCAATCGTCTGTGCTCCCGCCCTCGCCCAGGAGGAGACGGGCTATCTGGCCGTCTTCATGGAGGGCAAGAAAGTGGGCTACTCGGTCCACACGCGGAGCGTGCAGGGCAACGAGGTGACGACGAGCGAGCGGGTGAGCATCACGATCAGCCGAATGGGGACCGCGGTGACTATCGAGATGACGGAGACGAGCGTCGAGACGACCGCCGGAAAGCCGCTGCGATTCGAGGCGCTCCAGCGGCTGGGGACCCTGACGATGATGAAAGTCGCTGGGGTGGTGAACGACACCGGCGTGGTCGATGTGTCGTCGTCGTCGATGGGCAGCGAGCAGAAGAGCACGATCCAGTGGCCCGAGGGCGCGGTGATGGCCGAGGGGTTGCGCCTGCTGACGCTCGAAAAGGGTCTCAAGCCCGGCGTGGAGTACACGGCGAGCCTCTTCAGTCCGGGGGTCATGCAGGCCGTGACCGCCAGGGTCGTCATCAAGGACAAGAAAGACGTGGATCTGCTCGGCCGCGTCGTGAGGCTCACGGAAACCACCACCGCCTTGAACATGCCCGGCGCCGGAGAGGTCGTCAGCACGAGCTACGTGGATGACGACATGCGAGTCCTCAAAAGCGTCGTGCCGATCGCCGGCATGGTGGTCGAGATGATCGACTGCCCGAAGGAGTTCGCCCTGGGCGCCAACGACGTTCTCGACTTGATCGACAAGATGTTCGTGAAGAGTCCCAAGCCGATCGAGGACGTCCATTCGAGCGTCGCGATCACCTATACGCTCAACCCGGGCAAGGCCGCCGATTTCGAGATCCCTTCGACCGATAATCAGCACGCCAAGCGCCTTCCTGACGGCACAGTGGTCTTGGAGGTCCGGCCGGCGACAGCTCCGGCGGGCGGCACGTTCCCCTACCAGGGGAGCGATCCCGAATTGCTCGAAGCGACGAAGCCGACGCGGTTCCTCCAGAGCGACAACGAGCAGATCGTCGCGCTGGCCCGCAAGGCGGTGGGCAATACGAAAGACGCGGCCGACGCGGCCAGGCGGATCGAGTCCTTTGTCGCGCAGTACATCGACAACAAGAGCCTGTCGGTGGGCTACGCCTCGGCGGCCGAGGTGGTCGAGAGCCGCCAGGGGGACTGCTCGGAGTTCGCGGTCCTGACGGCGGCGATGTGCCGGGCGGTCGGCATCCCCGCGCAGGTCGTTGTCGGCGTCGCCTACGTGCAGGAATGGGGCGGGATGCAGGGCTTCGGCGGCCACGCTTGGACGCAGGCCTACCTCGGCGGTGATAAACAGGGCAAGGGGGGCAAGTGGATCGGCTTGGACGCAGCCTTCAAGAGCAGCAATCGCGGCGGCTACGACGCAGGCCACATCGCGTTGGCCGTCGGCAACGGCGAGCCCGGCGACTTCTTCAACATGGCC
>JBDKRX010000083.1:0-2467 GCA_039683175.1 Phycisphaerales bacterium | reverse complement strand
TGTCCCAGAACTCCGCCGGGTCGCAGATCGCCACAATGTTGACAACGGGGTGCGTGAGCAGATTCTTGATGTTCGTGATTCCCTGCCCGCCCGTGCCGATCACGGCCACGTTCAATTGCTCGCTCGGCGGGATTCGTCCGGAGCCGGCCAGGACTCGGGACGGAACAATACCGGCTACGGTCAGTCCGGCGGTCCCGATCAGCAGCCGGCGACGACTCAGCGCTTGGCTTGGACGCATCTGACAACTCCCTGTCTCAGAGTACTCTGACGGCACATGGTTAGGACAAGCGAGGGTACACCTCCCCTGTCAGGGTGTCAACCGCCTCGCTCGCCGGGCTGCGGCGAAGTCAGACTATCGGGATCCGATGATCTGTCGGAGGCCAACGAATCGAGAGGCCCGGCCGCGGACCGACGTCAATACGTGTCGCGGAATCCCTGCAACCACTTGGGCCAATTCGCGTCGGGACCGGTCATCGGGCCGTTCGTATCGAAGTTCTTGTGCCACTTGAGCTTCCACAGGGCGCGAAGAGGGACCGAGGCCGCGGAACCGTCCAGAAACGCCGAATTGACCGCTCCGCCATGGCGGTCGATGCACACCAATCTCATCGCTTCGAATCCCCAGTCGCCCCAGCCATTGTTCCACTCATACGGCGGCGGCTCGGCCTCCAGGGGGGTATTGTCGTCCTCGGGAAAGATGTCGACGTAGACGCAGTCTATGAACAGCGGGACGCGACTGGCCCCCCGCGCATCGATCGTCCGCCAGGCGTTCTCGGCCGGGAATCCCCAGAACAACGCCATGCCGGACGGCGGGGACGAACACCACTCGCTGATCCCGTAGCTGCCCGTGTCGAAGTCGGCCCACCAGTTGTCGGACGTCGTTGGGTCGAAAGGCCCCCAGCAGGCCAGAGTGCCGCCGTGGCTTCTGTTCACCGGTTCATCGCGCACCACCTTGGTGGACGGACACAGGCGGATCTTCTTCTCCCTGTAGTAGGGGAGCGTGGCGACGATCCAATAAGCGTCCTGCGCGCTGAGCGCACCCCCTTGGACGCTCTGCGGCAGCCGGTTCTCGTTGTCGGAGGCATACAGGTGGAAGATCTGTCCCCATTGTTTGAGGTGCGCGCGACAGACAACCGCCTGCCCCCTTCTTCTTGCCTTCTGCAGGCTCGGCATGAGAATGGCCATCAGGAGCGCGATGAGGGAAATGACCACCAGCAATTCGATGAGTGTAAATGCCCTCGGATGAACGTCCACGCCACACGATGTGCTCACATGGGCCATGGTGGCCTCCAAGGCGAATACGGTCCCAGCCTGTGCAGGCGCCGGCCGAGAACCAGGCCGGCATTCTCCGTCTGCCATCTAACGACAGGACATCTGTACATTACGTTCTCCACTATACCACAACGCCCGGCCGAATCAACGGCCGGCACGGCCAATCGCCTTCCGGCATCTGAGCGTGCGCGAAATGATATTATCGATGCGCAAAATGAAGTCGTCTCGCCCGAGTTCCTGCCCATATACTACGGGGGTATCGGGTGCGAAAACACAGTGCGGATCTTCGAAATACTGGGTGCTTGCGTGAACATCTCACGCAACGAGAGTCCTGCCCAGCCTTCTGTATCCGGGATGGATCGTGCGATCCTGTCTCGACCAAGTCCCCCTGTCTCGCCGGCGCGGGGCCGGGCACAGGACGAGAGGGGAAGGACAAGCGGATATATGGCCCGTTGAATCGAATCAACGCAGTTCTTGAAAGGATATTGGTCATGCGTGTGAAGACAGTCATCGTTTGTATTGGATTGTGCATCGCGGTCGGTTGTGTCTCATCCACCACGCGGGTCGGTGGGGCAAATACGCCCTCGGGCAGGGAATACCATGTGTCCGTGCAGGGAAACGACACGAACAACGGCTCGGCCGCCCGGCCGCTGCGAACCATCTCCGCGGCGGCAGAGCTGGCCCAGCCCGGCGATGTGATCACCGTCCACCAGGGAGAATATCGCGAGCGCATCAGCCCACCACGGGGCGGGACGTCCGACGGCAATCGCATCGTGTATCGGGCCGCTCCCGGCGAGAAAGCGACCGTGAAGGGCTCCGAAGTCATCAAGGGCTGGCAGAAGGCGCAGAACGACACCTGGAAAGTCACCGTCCCCAATAACCTGTTCGGAGATTTCAATCCGTACAGCGACCTGATCCGCGGCGACTGGTTCAATCCCATGAACCGGCAGCACCACACCGGCGCCGTGTACCTGAACAGCCACTGGTTGACGGAAGCCGTCAGCCTGGAGGACGTGTTGAAGCCGATTGGCGAGGTCGCCGCATCGTATGTCCCGGGAAGCCAGCTCACTTTGCTCAACATAGCCTGGCTGGCGCCCGGCAAGGGCGAGGAGGTCGCCAAGCGGATTCCGGCGGCGGGTTTTGCCGCTCAGCAGGGAGTCCAGACGGCGCCGTGCACGGAGGGAGGAGAGTGCGTCGG
>JBDKRX010000082.1:0-8411 GCA_039683175.1 Phycisphaerales bacterium | reverse complement strand
CCATGAGTTGATGGCGATGCGTTGCTGCGAATGGTCGCTGAAGTCCGACGACCAGTTCGGCCTGGCGATCGGCCTGTGGCTGGCGTCCTTCTTCAAGGCCGAGGCCAGCGGCCTGCCGATGCCCGAGTATTTCGGCGAGAATCATGCCGGCGCCCTGGTCTACGCGACGACCTCGGGGCCCGAATATCTCCATCAGGCTCTGGCTCGCGGGGTCAACGATCGCAACGCCGCCGTGGCGCTGGGCGCCGTCGAGGCTCTGGCGACAACCGCCGGCGAGAAGTCGCTGATGTATACGCTTGGACCTTCTCAGCCGCTGATGCAGGCCCTGACGTTCCAGGATCTCGCGGTGCGGTACAGCGCCGCGATTGCCATCGGCAACGCCGGACCGAGGCAGGCGTTCACGGAGAGCCGTGTGGTCGCCCAGAATCTCGCGGAGGCCCTGGCGCGAGGCGGCCAACAGAATGTGTCCGGCGGGGAGTGGACCGAGGAACTGGCGGAGAGCTACGCCTTGCGGTCGGTCCAGGCCATGCACAAGCTGGCGGTCGGCCGCAATCCGGTGATCGATCTTTCCGTGGCCCAGCCGGCGCTGGTGGCTGCCACCAACGACAAACAACAGGAGATTCAGGTCCTGGCTGCCGAGGTTCTGGCCTATCTGAACAGCCCGAACGCCCAGCGAGCCATCGCGGACATGGCGATGGACAACGGCCATGAGATGTCCACGCGAATCGCGGCGTTCAATGCGCTGGTCGATTCCGGCAAGCTCAACGGGAATATGACGCCCGATGCGACGCTCAGTGCGATCTACACGCTGATCCAGTCCAGCGAGACCGATCCCAATCTTCGGGCTGCCGCCGCGGCCGCCTTCGGGGCGCTCAACCTGCCCAGTCAGAAGGTCAAGGATCTGATCCTGGATCAAGCCAAGAGCTAAGCCGGCGCGATTCGCCCTCGATCCCGGTCCCGCTGTCTCGGCAGGGGATAGGGTCGTGCACACTCCTCGAATCCGCGCGCACTCACACTCCCTCTGTTCTCCGCAGGCACGGTCTTGCACGTTCCGCCGCCCGCGTTATGATGACGGGCTCAAGGCGGGTGTCCGCCCCAGGATTGTGCCCAGGAGAATAGGAGGACTACGGAATGGCCGTGGATAAGAAGCAAGTTTCGGCATGTTTGGACGAATGCAGACATCATCTTACGACGGAGTTGCTGCCGTTCTGGATGAATCGAGCCAAGGACGACCGGTACGGCGGGTTCATCACTCATTTTGACAAGGACGGAAATGACTCCGGCACCGACGAGAAGTCGATGCTCGGGCAGATGCGATTCATCTATTCGATGTCGGCGGCGCACCGGGCCGGCTATGGCAACGGCCAATGCGCCGAGTTCGCCAGGCACGGCGTGAACTTTGTGCTCGACAAGCTCTGGGACAAGCAGTACGGCGGTTTCTACTGGATGGTCAATCGCAAGGGCGAAGTCACCATCGACAAGAAGATCCTCTACGGCCTGAGCTTCGCCATGTACGGGCTGGCGGAATACACGATGGCCACCGGCGACCCGCGCGGTCAGGAGTACGCGGAGAAGGTGTTCGACCTCGTGAAGAAGTACTGTACCGAAACGACCTACGGCGGGTACTGGGAGATGTTCGAACGCGATTGGACCCTGTGCGGCCCCGGTCCCAAGGGCGGCGACCGAAAGACCCTCGACGTTCACATGCACCTGATGGAAGCGTTCACGAATATGTACGAGTGCACGCGGCAGGACATCCATCGCCGGACCTTGGTGGAGGACATCGACATCCTCCTCAAGAAGATCGTGCACAAGCGATATGCGACCGGCATCCCGCAGTTCACCGTGGATTGGAAGGTCGCTCCGCAGATCAAGTTCGATATCATCTGGGGTTGGGACCGGTTCGCCGAGGGCGGGCAGAAGCCCCACGCCGAGGACAACACCTCTGCCGGGCACAACGTCGAGTTCGCCTGGTTGCTGGCCCATGCCACCGACGTGCTCGGTAGCGGCTGGGACGACTACAAGAAGGTCATCAAGAAGGCGATGGACCACGGCATGAAGAACGGCATCGACCCCGAATTCGGCGGCGTCTACACCGAGGGTCCCCATGCCGGCGGCGTCTACGACACGGAGAAGGAGTTCTGGCAGCAGGCAGAGGTGATGATCGGCATGCTGGAAGGCTGTCTGCGGTTTGGGAGCAGGGTCTACTGGCCGGCGTATCTGAACGTGCATCGGTTCGTCTTCGACAAGATGATCAATCATCCGGTCGGGGAGTGGTGGCCGCTGCTGAACCGCGAAGGCCAGCCCGTTCGATGGACGCACATGAGCCATTCGTGGAAGGTGAACTACCACACGATTCGCTGCCTGGTCGAGTGCATCAAGCGGCTTGAGAAACTGCTGGGTTGAGTTCGCCATGGAATACGAAGGCCGATACAAGGCGTTTGACACAACGCGGATCAGGACCTATCCGCTTGCGACGCGAAGCAACAAGGTCAAGCTCGGCGATTTGACTCTGCCGAAGCAGGTGGCTGGACGGTCGTTCGACGTGCCGCAGCAGGTCCGGCGGGATGTCCAGGCGGTGGCCGAGGCGATAGTCGCCGCCAGGCGGGCCGGCAAACCTGTCATTCTGTTCACCGGGGCGCATCTTATCAAGAATGGACTCGGGCCGCTGTTGCTCGACCTCGTGGAGCGGGATTGCGTCACGCTCGTCGCCGGCAACGGCGCCACGACCATCCACGATTTCGAGCTGGCCCTGATCGGCGAGACGAGCGAGAACGTCCCCGCCGGTCTGGACAAGGGTCTGTTCGGCATGGCGTATGAGTTCGCCTACATCAACACGGCGCTGTCCGTGGGCAACGAGCAGAAGCTCGGTTACGGCGAGTCGCTCGGCCGGACGATCTGTGACGAGGGATTCCGCCGGCAGGTGCTTGCGCTTGCGGCGGAAAAAGGCAGATCGGGCCTGTATTCTTCAACGAAATCTCCCTCGGCGCAGAGCGCCGCTGCGCGTCGGGGTTCGATTTCGTTGAAGAATCGAGGTGACGAAGCTCTCGGCGCGCGATCGGGGTTTGACGGGGGAAAATCGAACCAAGAGATTTTTCCCCCTCAAAGTAGGCCCGATCTGCCTTTTTCCGCCTCCGAGGGCGAGACGCCCTCGGACTTCTCGCATCCCGAGGTCAGCGTGCTGGCAGCCTGTTATCGTCGTGGCGTCCCGTTCACCGTGCACGTCGGCATCGGGACCGACGTGATCGACCAGCACGCGAGCTTTGACGGCCAGGCCAAGGGCGGCTGCTCCGGCCGGGACTTCCTGCTCTACACGAACGAGGTCGCCAAGCTCACCGCCGGCGGCGTTGTCCTGAACGTCGGCAGCGCCGTCACTGGGCCCGAAGTGCTGCTCAAGGCGGTTTCTATGGCCGCCAACGTCGGTTGCGTGCCACACGGCATCGTCACCGCGGATTTCGACCTGCGGATGCACGAGGCCCGCCAGATGACCGACGAAGCGGCCCAATGCTATTACTTCCGCGACCAGAAGAGCGTCGTCACCCGCATCCCCGAGGCCTTCGGCGGCAGGGGGCTCTACGTCCAGGGCGACCAGAAGCAGACGTTTCCGCTCTTGTACCTGCAGATCACTGAATGTATGTAGACAGGAAATGCGAAATCCAAAGCTCGAAATCCGAAACAAGCACGAATGACCAAAACCCAAAACTCAAAACAGACCTTCCCGCGAGCGACTGTGTTTCGGTCATTTCGGTTTCGTGCTTTGAATTTGTTTCGGATTTGCGTTCCCGCCTTGGCGGGGTCGTGTTTCGAATTTCGGATTTCATGGTGCGAGGAACATGGACCAACAACGGATTAAAGAGATTCTGTCCCAGATCGAGAACACCCGCGTGGCCGTCTACGGCGATTTTTGCATCGATGCCTATTGGATCCTGGACCCGAAGGGCTCCGAGGTCTCCGAGGAGACGGGGCTCCAGGCGAGGGCGGTCCGCCGGCACTATTACTCGCTCGGCGGCGCCTCCAACGTCGTCGCGAACCTTGCGGCCCTCAAACCCAAGGCCATCCAAGTCGTCGGCGTCGTCGGCGACGACATCTTTGGACGCGAGCTGCGACGGCAGTTCGACGAGCTGGGCGTGGACACCACGCACCTGGTCATCCAGCGAGAGAACTACGATACCGTCGCGTTCGGCAAGCCATACGTAGACGAGGTGGAGGAGCCCCGCATCGACTTCGGCTTCTTCAACCGGCGCAGCGAGGCCACCGACGCGGCTCTGCTCGCCGGGATTCGCCATGCGTTGCAGACCGCCGACGCGATGATCGCCAACCAGCAGGTCCCCGGCAGCATCACAAACCTCGGTTTCATCGATCAGGCCAAGCGGCTCTTCGCCGAGTTCCCGAACAAGGTCGTCCTGCTCGACTCGCGTCACTTCGGCGACAAGTTCCAGCACATCGTCCGCAAGACGAACGATCGGGAGGCCGCCCGGCTCAACGGCGTCGAGCTTGCCCACGGCGAGAACCCGACTCTCGACGAGGTCAAGGGATATGCCCAGACCCTCTATGGCCAGTTCCACAAGCCGGTCTTTCTCACCCGCGGCTCACGCGGCATGCTCGCGGTCGATGGGCAGGGCGTCCATGAGATTCCCGGCATTCAGTTGCTCAAGAAGCTCGACCCGGTCGGCGCGGGGGACACCGTGACCAGTGCGCTGACTCTGTGCCTGGGGGCAGGCGTCCCGCCGGTCGAAGCGGCCGAGTTTGCCAACTTCGCCGCCGCGGTCACGGTGCAGAAGCTCTTCCAGACGGGCACCGCTTCCGGCGAGGAAATTCTCGCGGTCGCGAAGGACCCCGATTTCATCTACCAGCCGGAACTGGCCGAGAGCCCGCGCAAGGCGAAGTACGTAGCGGGAACGGAGATCGAAATCACCGGAGAGTGGCCCGTGACTCGTGACTCGTGCCCCGGGTCACGGACCACAGGTCACGGGTCACTGTCTTCCTCCGTCCGCCACGCGGTTTTCGACAACGACGGCACGATCAGCACGCTTCGCCAGGGCTGGGAGGAGATCATGGCCCCCGTCATGGCGAAGGCCATCCTGGGGGATCACTTCGAAACCGCCGACGAAGGGCTCTATCAGAAGGTCCGCCGGCAGGTCCTGGAGTATATTGACAAATCGACAGGTATCCAGACCATCGTGCAGATGCAGGGCCTGGTGGAGATGGTCCGTGAGTTCGGCCTCGTGCCGGCCGACAAGGTCCTCGACCGCTTCGGCTACAAGCGGATCTACAACGAGGCCCTCATGCAGATGGTCAACGATCGCATCGCCAAGCTCGAACGCAGCCAGCTCGACGTGACCGACTTCACGGTCAAGGGCGCGGTCGAATTCGCGAGGGCCCTGCGCCAACGGGGCGTCACGCTCTACTTAGCCAGCGGCACGGACCATGAGGATGTGCTCCGCGAGGCCCAGGTCCTCGGACACGCGGAACTCTTCAACGGGGGCATCTACGGTGCCGTCGGCGATATCGACAGTTGCTCCAAGAAGATGGTCCTCGACCGCATCCTGAGTGAGAACAAGCTCTCCGGCGCGGAACTGGCGGTCTTCGGCGATGGGCCCGTCGAGCTGCGCGAATCCCGCAAACGCGGCGGCCTGGCGATTGGCGTGGCCTCCGACGAGGTCCGACGTTTCGGCCTGAACCTCGACAAGCGGGCTCGACTTATCAAGGCCGGAGCCCACCTTGTCGTCCCCGACTTCTCGCAGCGAGAGGAGTTGCTCAAGCTGCTCTTTGGCCAGTGACAGTGCACCAAAGGAGATTGCCCGTATGATGACACGTTGTCTGTTCTCGATTCTGTGTCTGACATCGCTGGGTCTGGGGGCGGTTGTTGCGCAGGAGCCGACGCCGGCACAAGAACCTGCCGCGAAGGTCGCCGACCCGAACGAGAAGGCCAAAGACGAGGATCAGGTCAAGATCAAGGACGAGCTGCAGCTCCTGGGTAAGGTGTTCCAGAAACGTCTGTTGCTCCACTACCTCAAAGATGACGAGGGACAGCGTCAAGCCGCACTGAAGGGACTGGCATCCCAGTCTGCCGGCGCGGTCAAGAGGCTTCTGGAGGATGATGCCGAGTTCAAGCGGCTCGACTATCACCTTGCGGAGAAAGTGAAGAACTGCGAGAGGCGGCTGCTCGCCCAGTTGCGAAGAGACAAGTTGCAGGGCGTCGAGGACCTGCTCGAATTCGTCACGGACAGGAAGTTCCCGGAGACCGCCGCCTATGCGCCGCTCATGGGAACGGTGGACATGAACTTCCGCTGGGCCCGTCGCAAGGAACTGATCGGCAAGGACGACTTCGCCAAAGACCTGCCCGATCGGCTCACTGCGGCGACGCTCGCCGTCCAGGGGACGGCGGGGCACTCCATCGCGGAATTGGCCAAGGCCGTCTGGAAGGACAAGAAGCCCGGTGAACTTCCCGCCTGGTGGTTCGATCCGGCTTCCGGACCGATTGTGTATGAGTTCGCCGCGGTGCCCGCCTCGCCGGAGTATCCCATGGTGGACTTGAATCAGGCCGGCGTGGAGGAATTGCTTGCGTTGCCCTCGGTCGAGCGGGAGACGGCGGAGGCGATTCGCAAATACGCCGAGAAGAACGGCTTCCAGGGCCCCGAGGAGTTGCGGCTCATCCCGGAGGTGCCCAGGCACCTGCTCGATCCGCTGCAGACGTTGTGCACCGCCGGCCACAAAAGCAAGCCCAAGAAGTGGACGGTCCTGGTGTTCCTGAACGCCGCCAACAACCTTGAGCCCTGCGGCATCGATGACCTCAATGAGATGGAGAAGATCGGGTCCAGCCGGGAGGTCAACGTGGTGGTCGAGCTGGCCCGCTACTATCCGACGCTCAAGTCTCCGCCCATCAACGGCGGGTACTTCCGGAATCCGCTGGCGGAACGCCACCCGGTTTTCTACTACGGTCTGGAAAACGAGCCGGGCATTGCGCGGTACTATGTGCTCCAGGATGACGATGAGGTCATGGTTCACTCGGTGCTGAAGTACCGGGGACCCAAGACGGACGCGGGACGGCCCGAGTCGCTGGCGGATTTCGGCAAGTGGGCGATCGAGCACTATCCGGCGGAGCACTATGCCCTCGTGGTCTGGAATCACGGGGCCGGTTGGGCCGGCGTTTCCTACGACGACAACACCGAGCACGGCATGGACCTGCCCGGCCTGAGAACTGCGATGGAGCAGATCTGTGCGGCCTTGGGCGAGGGCCGGCATGTGGATGTCCTCGATTTCGACGCCTGCCTGATGGCGACCGTGGAGGTCGGCTATGAGTTGAAGGACACCGTGGACTACCTCGTCGCCTCCCAGGAGGTCGAGCCCGGCGACGGCATGCCGTACGATGACTACCTCAAATGGCTGGTGATGTACCCGTCGGCGCCGCCGGAGTGCCTGGCGACGGCCATGGTCGATACCTACGTGCGGTCGTACGCGCCGCAGGGTTCCCAGGTCGAGGGCGAGCAGTCCAGTTTCTCTGAGACGAAATCCGCGATTCGTTTGTCGCGGATGGAGGATGCCCGCGCCGCAATCCATCGCGTCGCGGACCTGCTGCTGGCCCGGCCTGCGCTGCTGGGCGAGGTCACCGAACAGCTTATGGTCGATGTCCGGCGGTTCGGCAGGCTGGTGGATATGTACGATTTCTTCACCAAGCTGGCCGAGCGGGAGAAGAAGGATGAAGAACTCAAGACAGCCGTCCAGGCGGTGATCGATCTGATCGGTTACCCGCAGGACCGGTACAAGCTCGTCAACGAGGTCGCCATCACGCGACGTTCGTCCGGCAGCGTCATCTGGGGCTTCAACGGCTGGCTGACCCCGCCGGGCTCGCTGGCTCCGTACGTCCATGAGGGGCGGTATGCGAAGACGCCGCTGGTCGGACCCGACGAACGCGGCAACTACGTCGCCCGCATCAAGTTCCCGCCCATGCTGGCGGACCCGAATGCCAACAAGCCGGTCCAGGTCACGGAGATCAATTACCGCTTCGACGACGAGCAGACCAAGCGAACCACAAAAGACTTCAAGAACCTCTTCATCGCGACGGATTTCCCTGCGGATGGCGTTGTGTTGGCCGAGGGACACATGGTCAGCAACAGCCGCAGTCACGGCCTGTCAATCTACTTCCCCTCGTACCTTGGGTTCCATCCGGAGTACGAGCGACTGCGATTCTCGCAGGATTCCCCATGGGCGAGACTGTGCGCCAAGTTCCCGCTCAAGACGGCCGAATCGCCCGAGCCGGTCCTGCTGGCCGGCATCGACCACTTGACCCGTTCGGAGCGGGAGCGTCTGGGCGGCATCGTGACGCCCCATGAGTTCCGCCTGGAGATGCGCAAGCTCGACCCGGCGGCGCCGTGGGCCGAGCCGCTGAAGGCCTTGGGATGTGCCTTCAC
>JBDKRX010000081.1:0-13987 GCA_039683175.1 Phycisphaerales bacterium | reverse complement strand
CACCGTCTTCTGCTTCGACGCCCAGACCGGCCAAGAGCTTTGGAAACACTCCTACTCCTGCCCGCTCCAGGCAAAATACTACGACGGCGGCACCCTCTCGACGCCGACCGTGGATGCAGGCAAGGTCTACACACTCAGCAAGATGGGCGATTTCTTCTGCCTCGATGCGAAATCCGGCGCCGTGCTCTGGCAAAAGCAGTTGAACAAGGACCTGGGCTTTGAGCTGCCGACGTGGCACTTTTCGAGCTCGGCCCTGGTCGTGGACGACAAGGTCGTCCTGAACATCGGCGCCGCGGGCTTGGCCCTGAACAAGAACACAGGCGACATCGTCTGGCAGAGCGGCAAGGACAAGTGCGGCTACTCGACGCCGGTGCCGTTCACGATGGACGGCAAACCCGGCATCGCCCTCTTCGGCGAAGTGACGGTGGCGGCCGTGAGCCCGGCCGACGGCAAGCAACTCTGGCAGTACCCCTGGAAGACGAAGTACGAGGTGAACGCCCCCGACCCCATCATCGTCGGCAACCAGGTGTTCATCTCCAGCGGGTACAACAGAGGCTGCTCTCTGCTCGGAATCAACGGCAGCGAAGTCACGAAGATCTGGGAGAACAAGGTCATGGCCATGCAGATCAACTGCCCGATCCTGCGGGATAGCTACGTCTATGGCTTCGACGAGAATGTCTTCAAGTGCCTCAAGCTCCAGGATGGCAGCCAGCAGTGGCAGGACAAGAGCCTCGGCAAGGGCTCGCTCGTGATGAGCTCCGACGGCAGGTTGATCCTCACGAGCGACGAGGGCGAATTGGTCGTCGCGAAGGCCGATCCGCAGAAGTTCGACGTCCTGGCCCGCGCCAAGGTGCTGCCCAAGGCCCTGTGCTGGACGAGTCCGGTCCTGGCGAACGGCAGGATCTACCTCCGCAACACCCCCGGCGAGTTCGTCTGTGTGGACGTCAAATAGGACAATCGATGAAAACCTACGAGCAAATCAATGACCGGATCGAGTCGGGCAAGGCCGTCGTGCTGACCGCCGACGAGATCATGGATTACGTCGACAAGAAAGGCCTGGAAGCCGCCGCGAAGGAGGTGGACGTGGTCACCACCGCCACCTTCGGGCCCATGTGCTCCTCCGGCTGCTTCATCAATTTCGGGCACTCCAAGCCCAAGATCCGCATGACCGAGGCCTGGATCGAGGATGTTCTCGTCTACACGGGCATCGCGGCGGTGGACATCTACCTCGGCGCCACGCAGTTGCGTCACGGGGACCCGGCCAACATGTACCCGCCCGGCGAGTTCCGCTACGGCGGCGGCCATGTCATCGAGGACCTCGTCGCGGGCAAGTCGCTCCAACTCTTCGCCCTCTCCTATGGGACCGACGACTACCCGCGCCGCGAGATCCGCACGTATTTCACCCTCGACGACCTGAACCAGGCCATCATGGTCAACCCGCGCAACTGCTATCAGAACTACAACGTCGCGATCAACGACTCGGATCGCACGATCTACACGTATCTCGGCGTGCTCGAACCCCGGCGGGGCAATGCAACCTACTGCTCCGCGGGCCAGTTGTCCCCCCTGCTGAACGATCCGTACTACGAGACCATCGGCATCGGGACACGCGTCTGGCTGGCGGGCGCCCAGGGGCACGTCTACGCGGAGGGCACGCAGCACGCCGGCGCATGCGACCGCACGCCGGGCGGCGTGCCGAAGGAGGGAGCTGGAACGCTCGCCCTGACCGCGGATATGAAGCAGATGCGCCCGGAATTCGTTCGCGGCGTCAGCCTTCGCGGCTACGGCGTCTCGCTCGCCCTCGGCGTCGGCGTCCCCATTCCCATTCTCAACGAGAGAATCCTCCAGCGGACGTGCGTCCGCGACCGGGACATCCTGGCGCCGGTGATCGACTATGGAACCGACTACCCCCAAAAGACCGGACGGACGATCTGCCACGTCAACTACGAACAACTGCGCAGCGGAGAGATCGAGATCGACGGCAAGAAGATCGCCGTCGCCTCGATATCGTCCTACCACAAGGCCCTGGAGATTGCCAACCTCCTGGCCGACGAGATCCGCCGGGGCGAGTTCACGCTCTCGGCGCCGATCCAGCCGCTGCCCAAGGACACCACGATGAAACCTCTCGTGATTAGAAAGAAGCACGCATGAGCCAGATCCTTACAAAGAAGCTGGTCCTGTTCTTCCCGCGATACGACTGCGAGAAGCCGATCATCTATCATCTGGTGAAGGACCACAATCTCATCGTGAACGTGTATCGCGCGAAGGTGACGCCCGAAGAGGAAGGCTACCTCGTCCTCGATGTCCGCGGGACCGAGCAGGATATCGACAAGGCGATGGATTTCATCAAGACCTGCAACGTGATCGTCAACAACAGCGGCAAAGGCGTCACCTGGGACGAGCACCGCTGCACCCACTGTGGGCAGTGCGTCACCCATTGCCCGACCGACGCCCTGCACATTGCCGACGCGGCCACGCGCCGGGTCGCGTTCGACGAGGAGGCGTGCATCGAGTGCCTGGCCTGCATCCGGGTCTGTCCCTTCGACGCCTGCGCCTCGGCCTTCTAAGAAAATCCGAAATCCGAAACTCGAAATCCGAAACAAACTCGAATTGCTCAAATTCCAATGACCAAAACGCTGTCGCCCGACCGGCGAAGCCGTTTTGAATTTCGAGTTTCGGTCATTCGTGCTTGTTTCGGATTTCGAGCTTCGAATTTCGGATTTGCGCCCGCTGGAGCAACCTCGATGCACAGCCGAATCTATCGCACGTTCACCTACAAAGAGGCGGTGTTGCGAATCTGCTGCGACCGGTTCGACGCCGTCACGGCCGAGATCGTCCGCCAGCGTCACATCCTGGAAGACTACATCCGGCGTCACCCCGAGTTCCAGAGGTCTCTCGTGCCGATCGGGCTGGGCGCGGACGCCCCCGAGATCGCCCAACACATGGCCTGGTCCGCCGACCTCGTCGGCGTCGGACCCATGGCCGCGGTGGCCGGCGCGATGTCGCAGTGGTCGGCCAAAGCCGCCCTGGCTGAAGGGGCCCAAGAGGCCATTGTGGACAATGGCGGCGACATCTACCTCAAGGCGGTCGAGCCGGCAATCATCTCGCTCGGCACGGGCACATCGAGGCTCGCCGACCGGCTCGCCTTCCGCATTCAACCCGACCAGACGCCCCTGGCCATCTGTTCATCCTCGGGCAAGATGGGGCATTCGATGAGTCTGGGCCAATGCGACCTGGCCACGATCGTGGCAAAGGACGCAGCCCTGGCCGATGCCGCCGCCACGCAGGCCGCCAATCTCGTCCGAACGCCGGACGACGTGGATACCGCGTTGGAGCGAATCATGACAATCCAGGGTATCGCCGGCGTGCTCATCGTCAAGGACGACCGCGTCGGCCTGGCGGGCCGCCTGCCGGATCTGGTGAGAGCGGGTTGACCCGTCCGCCACGTCCACATCGTGCATGCCGTCCGCCGCAGAGGGGTCTTTTCACTTGGCGACAGGTCCATCCCGTGCTATCTTGCCGGGCATTGCGGGATGTGACGCCCGTTCATCTTCAGGTTGGGAGAAAACACGATGGACGCAATGCAGTTGGAACCCATGTCGGTCGGCGGGATACTGGACGGGGCTTTCACCCTCTACAGACGGAACTTCCTCCGATTCATCACAATCGTGGCCATCATCCAGGTGCCGCTGTCCCTGATCACGCTCCTGTGGGCAACGATGATGTTGCGAGGAGTCCCCAACACACTGGAAGATGGGGACGACATGCGACTGCTGCTCCTGTCCACGGTCGGCCGTATAGTCATATTGTTCACGGCGATCGTAGGGAACGCACTGTGCCAGGGAACCCTGACCCGCAGCGTCTCCGAGGCGTACCTGGGCCACGAGACCACCGTGGGGCAGACGTACCGGTCCGTTCTCCCGAAGCTCGTGACGCTCATCGGCGCCAGCCTGCTCGTGGGCCTCGTGACCGGTCTCGGATTCATGCTGCTGGTCGTTCCCGGGGTCATCTTCGCCCTGTGGTTCTTCGTGACCACACCCTCCATTGTGGTGGAGAACCATCGGGCAACCGCCGGCATGTCCAGGAGCAAGGCCTTGATCTCGGGCAACCTCGGCAAAGCGTTTGCCGTGGGATTCCTCGCGACGGCGATCGCCTTTATCATCATGGTCCCCATCAGCACGGCGGCCGGACTCGCCTCCAAGATGCTGTTCGCCAACACACCCCTGTTGGCCCTGTTCTTCCGCCAGTTCGCCGCTCTGATCGGCGAAGTGCTGGCCGCACCCATCCCGGCGGCGGCCGCCATTCTGCTCTACTACGATCTGCGAATCCGAAAAGAGGGCTTCGACCTGCAGATGCTCTCGCAGAGTATGGTTTCCAATCAAGGATAGTGCGGTGCCCATGGGCTTTCCAGGAACGCGTGGCTCGACCGGCGTGGCTGCGACGCTTATGGCGTTCGCGCTGGCCGTCCTGGCACTGGGGCAACCTGGTGCCACTGACGGCAAGTATGCCGAGACGCCGAAATATGGGCGGCCGGACACGCAGACGATCAGAGACTGCGCGCGAGAGATCCTCGCCGATCCGCAGTTCTCGCCGCGAAAGACGTTCCGCCAGTGGCTTATAGAGAGACTATCGAGGTGGAATCGTCGCGACCTCGATCTGCCCGACGGAGTCGGCCGGTTCTTGCTGTGGGCGGTGATCTCGTGGTGTATCCTTGCGCTTCTGGCGATCCTGATCCACCTCGGCTGGACGATCTGGATGGCCGTTCGCAGACCGAAGTGCCCGGGCGTCGTCGCCGGACCGGGCGCCTCACATCTCTACGAGCAACTCTCCTTCGAGCAACTCTGGCAGAAGTCACGGGAACTCGCGCGACAGGGAGCGTTTCGGGAGGCCGCCGGCGTTCTGTTGATCGCACTGCTCCGACGGCTCGAAGCCCTCCATGTGCTTCGCTTCCACACGAGCAAGACGAACGGAGAATACCTCCGCGAGTACCCCGGCGAATCGGCCGGACGGTCGCAGTTCGTGCAGTTCATCGGCATGTTCGAGCAGAGCATCTACGGCGGGATCGAAGTCCCCAGGCAGACGTACGAAACGATGGATTCTTTGGCACAGCGGATTGTCAGCGATGTCGCCCAACAGCCACAAATCTGAATACACCATTCTCCTGGTCCTGGCGATCCTCAGCGCCCTGGTGCTCCTGGCGCTGATGTGGCAGGGACTGGTGCACGAGGATCGATCGGGCCGTTCCGGCGTCCGGACGACGCGCTCGACCAACATCGACGGCGTGCTCGCCTGCTACGAATTGTTCAAACGGCTGGAGATTCCCGTCGAGCGGTCGTACAGCATGCTCCTGTCGAACCGCATCGAGAAGGCCGACGTCATTTTTCTCATCGATCCGATCCGGCCGCTGAATCCCGGCGAGATCATGGACCTGGGCGCGTGGATCGAACAAGGCGGGGTGCTCGTCGCCTCGGAACACAGGGGTCAGTTGAAGGACCTCGACCCGGCGTTGGAGCATTCGATCGAGGAGAGTCCCTCCTCCAGAGAGAATCCGAGCCTGCCTCGAACGCTGCCACTGTCCCGGGATGTTTCTGCGACGGTCTTCGAGACTACCGACGTATTCGCCCTGAGGCTGCCCGACGACGAGCCGGCAAACAAGGTGGTCGAGCCGCTGTTCGAGGATCGCCGGGGTCTGCGGATCGTCGAGCATCCCCTCGGCCGCGGACGGCTGATCCTGCTTTCGGACAGCTCGTTCCTGGCGAACGACCACATCGGCAGGGACGACAACAGCGTACTGGCCGTCAATCTCGCGGTTCACGCAATGGACCGGTCCACGGGCCAACGGGTCGTCTTCGACGAATACCACTTCGGCTTCGGCGACGGCAACGCGGGATTCCGCGTGCTCGCGGGCATGCTCTTCACGACCAGCGCCGGCTGGGCCGTGCTCACCCTGACCGCCGCGGGGATTCTGTTGCTCCTCTACAGGGGACGCCAGTTCGGTCCGCGACGCGACCTCGCGAAACTGCGACGCCGACGCTCGAAGATAGAATACGTCTACGCGGTCGGAGAGACCTATCGTCACGCGGGGGCACACCGATTGACGTTGAGCATGATCTACAACTGGTTCCGCCAGCAGGCAGCCGGACGGACCGGCCTGGTGCCGACCGCGTCCAACCGGTCCCTGGCGCAGGGGCTGGCCCGACGCAGCCAGGCGAACGCCGACGAGGTGCAGCGTGTCCTCGACGACTGCGATGCGCTGCTGGCTCGGACCGCCATATCGCAACATCAGCTCACTGCCGCCCTGTCGCGGCTGGCACAGATTGAGAAGGAGGCCTTGGATGGACTTGGCAACAGCAAACGAACTCGCCCGTAGCATCGCGCGGGAACTGGGCAAGGTCCTGGTCGGGCAGGATGCGGTCATCGAGGACGCCGTGGTCGCCCTGCTGGCGGGCGGGCACGTCCTGCTCGAAGGCGTCCCCGGGACCGGCAAGACCCTCCTGGGTCGGGCTTTGGCCCACGTGACCGGGACGTCCTTCAAGCGGATCCAGTTCACGCCGGACCTGATGCCCTCCGACATCATCGGCGTGAACGTCTTCGACATGTCGTCCCGCCAGTTCGACTTCCGCCCCGGTCCGGTCTTCAGCGACATCGTGCTGGCCGACGAGATCAACCGCGCGCCCGCCAAGACGCAGTCCGCCCTGCTGGAGGCCATGCAGGAGCGCCGGGCCACCGTGGACGGCAAGGCCCACGTACTCTCCTCGGTCTTCACGGTGTTCGCGACGCAGAACCCGGTCGAGTTCGAGGGCACATACCCACTGCCCGAGGCCCAGGTGGACCGCTTCATGCTCAAGATCGTGATCGACTACCCCGACGAGGCCGCGGAGGCCCGCATCCTGGACCAGGTCGAATCCGGGTTCGACTCGTCCGACCTGGTCGGCGCGAACATCGAGCGAATCCTCGACGTGCAGAAGCTCTCTGCCCTGCGCGAGGCGACGCGGAAGATCCACGTCGAGCAGATGGTTCGCGTCTACGTCACGCGGGTCATTCGGGCCACGCGGGACCGGCCCCAGGTCACGCTCGGCGCCAGTCCACGGGCTGGCGTCATGCTCCTGCTGGCGGCCAAGGCCCGGGCCCTGCTGGCCGGACGCGACTTCGTGAGCCCGGACGACGTGAAGGCCATCGCTCCGGCGGTGCTGCGGCACCGCATCCTGCTGCTGCCCGAAGCGGAGGTCGAAGGGCTCAGCCCGGACGATTGTCTCAAGGAGATTCTCCTCCATGCGGAAGTGCCGAGGTAAAGCATGCTCCCCTCTGCGCGATTGATCCTCCTGGTGATGGGTGCGGCGCCGTTGTTCCTGGCGGGCGCGTTGTACGAGGGCGCGACCGCGGTCGGCGTCCTGTACCTGATGATCCTGGCTCTCTACACGGGCCTGGACGCCCTGCTGCTTCCCCGCCGGGGACGGATCGTCGTGAACAGAGACATCCCCGCGAGGGTCTCCGTCGGCTATCCCACCGCTGGGAGCCTCACGGTATACAACCGCACGCGAAGGCGGGTCGAGATCCAGATGGCGCAGGATTGCCCTGAGGAACTCGACCTCTCGCCGGAGTTGTCGCGGACCGTGATCCCGGCTGGGGGAACCGCCGACCTGGGATTCCGACTGACCGCGCGGCAGCGCGGCGACCACCAACTCGGGCGGATTTTCGTCCGTGTCCTCCCCGCCGGAGGGCTGCTGTATCGCCAGTTCATCGCGGACCTGCCGACCACGGTCCAGGTCTTCCCAAACCTGATGAACGTCCGGCGGACAGAGCTGCTCGTCCGGCGCGGGGCCAGCTACGAGCAGGGCCTGGCCCGCCTGCGAAGCGTCGGACAGGGCTTCGAGTTCGAGAGCCTCCGCCGGTACGTTCAGGGCGATGAGATGTCGCGAATCGAGTGGAAAGTCACCGCCCGCCGAGCGGACCTGATCGTAAAGAATTTCGAGCCGGAAAGGCAGCAAAGCATCCTCGTGGCCATCGACGTCGGCCGGGCCACTGCCGGCGAATTCGAGGGCCTCAGCCGAGTGGATTACCTGGTCAACGCCACGCTCATGCTCGCCTTCATCGCCCTGCGGCAGCGGGACCAGTTCAGCATGGTCGCCTTCAGCGACCGGATCGAGAGCTATCTGCCGCCGGTGACAGGGGTCAAGGGGATCGAGCGGGTCGCCCAAGCCCTGCACCGGCTGCAACCCCGGCTCGTTGAATCCGACTACGGAGCCGCCTGCCAGTTCCTGGGTTTCAAGAACCGCAAGCGCAGCCTGCTGTGCGTGATGACCGACGTGATCGACCGCCAGGCCAGCGACGTGCTCATCGGCTACATGGTGCGATTCGCCCGTTACCATCTGCCGCTGGCCGTGACGCTGTCGAATCCCGAGATCCATCGCGTAGCGCACGAACCCCTCGCAACCTGTGAAGACCCGTATGCCAAGGCGGTTTCGCTGGACGTGTTGGCGGCCCGGGAGGAGGCCCTGATCGTGATGCGGAGAAAAGGCGTCTCCGTCCTCGATGTCCCGCCGGACCGCCTGACGCCGGAACTGATCAACCGCTACACCCAGATCAAGGCCACGCGCCGGCTGTGAATTCAGCCCTCGGGAACTACTACCGGTTGGGCTCGCCCGACGAGGAGCAGGTACGCGATGACTGCGAGGGCCGCCGCTACGCCGAGTACGATCTTCACAATGCCGGGCACGTACAGCGGTGTAATGAATCCCTCGATGAAGCCGGCGATCACGAACATCGGGATCGTGCCCAGAACCAGCAGCACGGCCTCGCGGGCGCCGATTCGCAGGGAGGCGGCTCGCGTCATTCGTCCCGGCGCCGCAAGCGACAGCCCGAGCCTCAACCCTGCTGCGGCGGAGACGAGAATCGCAAAGATCTCCAGGACTCCGTGCGGAGCGATGAACGACCACAGCGCATAGCTCAGCCCATGATTGGCGAAATGGCCTATGAAGCCGCCGAGCATCATCGCGTTGGCCAGCAGAACGTAGCATGTCCCCAGCCCGACCACGATGCCCAGCGCAAACGCAAAGAAGGCGACGCTGATGTTGTTGGCCATAATGCCGGCGGCCATCGGCGGGTTCGGCATCTGCCGGAACCGCTCGCTGATGTCCTCGCTGGTCACCTCCCGGGCATCGCTCACGTCCAGGCCTTGCGGTACAAACAGATAGGCGTTCGAAGGCATGAGCCTGACGACCACGTAGGCGCCGAGCATGCCCACGACGAAGATGGCAATCGCCAGGACCACAAAGAGCCACTGCCGGCGAAACAGCCTGGGGTAATCCCGGCGGAAGAATCGCCAGATCGCCGGCAGGCTCCGGCCGGACTTGCGGCGGTACAGCAGGCCATGGGCGGCGATGGCAAGCTGGTTCACCCAGCGCTGCGTGGGGTCATCGACCTTGTACATCCGGGCTCGCGCCACATCGACCGCGACGGCGGGATAGAGCCGGGTCAGCTCGTGCAGCTCACCATCGGTGAGCTGCCGCAGGCCCTTCTTGCCGGCCTTGGCGACAAGGGCACCGAGCCGGCCCCAGATTTCCCGACGGGTATCGAGGAAACGAGCGGGGGTCATCGGTCGCCCTCCCCTGCCGGCGCGGGGCCCCCTGCGCTCGAATCCAGAGTACCCGCTTGCATCATCAGTTCTTCGAGTTGCCTCTCCATTGCCGGCAGGGACTCGCCTGACAACGGGTGTCCCATGCGCCCCAGGATGGGTTGGAGCAGTTGAGGGAGCAGACGTTGCCGCGCATCGAGCGTGAGCTGGTCCCGCCGCAACCAGTAGTTGTGCAACAGCCGATACTCCTGGGGACTCAGCCTCGTCGAAGCCAGGGCCGCCGCGGGCGCAGGCTGGTCGTCGAGCACCCTCTGCTTCGAGTCGTACTTGGCCGAGTAGTCCGCGACCTCCTCGGAGATGACGACGGTTCCCGCCGCCAGGTCGCCGAGCCGCTGGACCTTCTTCGTCAGGAACATGGCGATCCCGGCGACGCCGTAGAAACAGAAGGCGTCGGCCACCCGCACCAGGTTTCGCACCGCGATCGCGTCGAAGGTAATCGCGCCGCCCTCCAGGCGAACGACACGAATCCTCATGTACTTCTTGCCCGGCGTCTGGCCGTTCATCCACATCTCGAAGAATGCGAAGTATCCCCAGTACACGAGGAACCCGGCAAGAATCATCAGCGCGGTGACGACGGCGCCGACCTCATCCAGAACGCTTCGGCCCACAGTGACAAAACCCGCTCGGATTACCAGGAACAGAAGAATCAGCAGGACGAACAGGGCCGTAATGACCAGATGGTCCAGCAGACCCGCCGCGAAGCGAGACCCAATGCCGGCCAGACGCCTTTGCAAATCGACGTTCTCAGGCGTTTCGATGATGTCGAATTCGTCCATGGGCCGATCGGTCCGATCAGAGCGCCCAGCCCTTGCGGTATTCGCGACGGAGGAATGCGTCCGCCTTTGCGCAGCCGGTGGCCTTGAGGTTCTTCGCGTCCCACGTGAGTTTTTCGCCCGAGCGGAGCGCGACGTTGCACAGCAGAGCCGCTTCGGTCAGGGCGCCGGAGTAGTCGAAATTGCACGTGGTCGGCCCGCCGGTCTTGCAGGCGGCGATCCACTCCTCGTGATGGCCGATGGAGTCCGGAATGAACGGTGCCGGCGGCTGGAAGCCCGCGAACTTCTCCTCGGGCAGCAATTGATACCTGTTGTAGTCGGCAATGAGCATCCCCTTGGACCCGATGAACAGGACCGCGCTGTTCCAGGCGGGGATATTCCGCTCTTTCATGAACGCCGGGTAGGGGCCGCCGTTGTACCAGGTCAGCGCCACCGGCGGCAGCTCGCCGCGGGCCGGGTATTGCTGCTTGGCGATGGTCCATTTGGCCGTGCTCTCGGGATGCAGGGGGCCTTCCGCTTCGACGGTCAGCGGGTGACGCAGCTTGAGCGCCCAGAACGCCAGGTCGCAGTAGTGGCAGAAGAAGTCGCCGAGCTGGCCGTTTGCGAAATTCCACCAGTACCGCCACTGGAACGGGGCATAGGAGGGGCTGTACGGCCGATACGCCGCAGGGCCCAGCCACAGGTCCCAATCGAGCCCGGCCGGAACGTCCGGCCGATCCGTCGGCGCATCAGGCTGCGACCGATCCGTCGGAACCGCCGGCCCTTCGAGATTGGCGCCCATCCAGACGTGGACCTCGCCGACGGCGCCGATGGCCCCGCTCTGGACGAGTTCCACAACACGCCGATAGTTCGTGCCCGCGTGGATCTGCGTGCCCATCTGGGTCACGAGCTTCTTCTCATTCGCGAGGTTCGCCATGACCCGCGCCTCATACACGCTGTGCGTGAGCGGCTTCTCGCAGTAGCAGTGCTTGCCGAGCTTCATGGCCATCACGCCCGCGGGAGCGTGCGTATGGTCCGGCGTCCCGACCACCACCGCATCGATCTGCCCGTGGATCTCGTCGAGCATCTTGCGAAAGTCCTTGTACTTCTTCGCCCCCGGGAACTTCGCGAAGGTCCCGGCTGCATGCGACTCGTGAACGTCGCACAGCGCAACGATATTCTCGCTCGCGACGCCATTGACGTCGTCGCCGCCTCGCCCCGCGATGCCGATGGCCGCGATGTTCAGCTTGCTATTGGCCTGCGTCCCGCGCACCAGCCGGCTGTTCGACAAAATCACCAATCCCGATCCGGCCAGAGCCGCACCACGAAGAAACGTCCGACGTGTCACATCTCGATGCATAAACCACGCTCCTTTCCAAGACCATAGTGAACCGAAGCAACGCGTACACGGTACCACAGACTCGCACGAGGGTCAACCACATGTCCCTCGTCCCGGAATTTGCGTTTGCCCTGCGGACACAGGCAAGGTATTCATTTGCTGGCAGAGTTCGTTTGTCCTGCCGTGGATGGACGTCGGCCCACATGCATCGGCGACACCTGTGCCCAGGAGAAAGGCAGGTCGAGCGGTATGAAACGAGCCAGAGGAAGTGATGACAGCATGCCCCAGGTCGACGGCACGATGCGCGCCGTCTGTATGGACAGATTCGGAGGCCCCGAGGTTCTCTCGCTGCGAACCCTGCCGACGCCGGAGGTCGGGCCAGGCGAGGTCCTGATCCGCGTGGAAGCGGCAGGCGTGGGGCAATGGGACCCCTTCGAGCGAGAAGGAGGATACGCCGAGATGCTCGGACTCGCGCCCCGATTCCCCTACGTGCTCGGCTCCGAAGGCGCGGGGATTGTCGTCGCCGTCGACGAACGCGTCGGTCGTTTCACAGTGGGCGACCGCGTGTACGCGCTCGGCTTCCTCAATCCCAAGGGCGGATTCTACGCACAGTATGCGGCGGTGGACGCCGGCTGCGTTTCGTTCATACCCGACGGAATGACGGTCGAGCAGGCCGCGGTCATGGGCGGAGTCGGAATCACGGCCCTGCGCGGCCTCGACGACGTCCTGGGCATCAAACCCGGTGAATCCCTTATGGTCTTTGGTGCTAGCGGCGGCATAGGACACATGGCGGTGCAACTCGCCAAAAAAATGGGCGCCCGCGTATTCGCGGCGGCCTCCGGCGACGACGGCGTGGCCCTGGTCGAACGCCTCGGCGCCGACGCCGCGGTGAACGGACGCACGGACGATGTGGCAGCCGCTGCCTGTGCGTTCGCGCCCGAAGGACTCGACACAGCCCTATTCACTGCCGGCGGCGAGACGGCGGAAAGGGCGCTCGCGACGGTGCGTACCGGCGGCCGCGTTGCCTACCCCAACGGAGTGCAACCCGGGCCCCAGCCTCGTTCGGACATTCGGCTCCAAAGCTACAATGGCGAGCCCGACGCGGAGATTATCGCACGGCTCAACCGCCTGATCGAATCCGGCTCGTTTGACGTTCACATCGCTCGCACGTTCCCTCTGTCCCAGGCCATGGAAGCTCATCTGGCCCTGGGCAGTCACCACCTGGGCAAACTCGCTCTTCGCATACATTGAAACGGAAACGAACAAGGGCTCCGGTCTTGGAGACGGGGGCCCTTGTGGTCATACATGCATGCCGCGAGGCTTGCGCCGGGGATTATCGTTCGCCGGCGAGGTAACGCAACTCGGCTTCCGACAAGACGCGATTGTAGATCCGGAAGTCGTCGAGCGAACCCAGGAAGTACGCGTCGGCGGTGTACTGCGACCGGCCGAGCCAGTTCTGGGTTGTGGTCCCCAGGTCCTTCGGCAGCACGGTCGTGACGCCCGAGGCGATCAGCTCGCCGTCGAGATACAGACGGATGGTCATGCTCACGCTGTCGATCGTGACCGCCGTATGGTGCCAGCCGACGCTCATGACGACCACGCTGTCCACAATCTGCTCACCGACTGTCGCGGAGCGGATCGCGAACCGCAGGGGACCGCTGGTGCTCTGGCGGGGGCTCAGGAACATGTACGGCGCTACACCGGAACCCGAGCCGAAGTCGAAGATCCGCTGCCAGGAGCCGGTGCCGCCGCCGAAGTTGACGTGCGTCGCGACGGTCGTGTCCGTCAGCGTCGCGATCATCGGGCCGATGGGCAGGTCCACGTAGGCGTTGATGGCGTTGAACACGAGAGCCTGTCCGGCGTAGCCGGCCTCGTAGCTGACGTCGCCGTTGAGGACGCCGTGGTAGTTCTTGCCCGAGGTGTCCTGGGCGTTGTTGTCCATCGTGTAGAGGGCCATCAGGCCGGTCGTACCCGGATCGGCGGGACTGACCGCCTCCGGCGCTACGGCGTACAGGCGGATGTCGTCGAAGAACAGCATGCCTGTGCCGCTGCCCCCGACGCCGACCGTCAGGCTCTTGACGCTCTTGAGCGTCGCGCCGGTGCCGGCCAGCGGGATCGACCACTGCTTCCACACGGGCATCGTCGTCGCGTCGGCGCCGTTGTTGTAGGAGACCTTCGTGTTGTTGATCTTCACGTACAGCGGGGCCGGATCATTGGTGATCTGGCCGCGGAAGTACAGGACGAGAGTCGTGACGCCGTGCT
>JBDKRX010000080.1:0-10514 GCA_039683175.1 Phycisphaerales bacterium | reverse complement strand
TGTCGCGATGACTTTGTTCGGCTCGGTGGTGGCGAAGATGAACTTCACATGCTCCGGCGGCTCCTCCAGCGTCTTGAGCAGGGCGTTGAAGGCCGCGGTGGTCAGCATGTGTACTTCGTCGATGATGTAGATTTTGTAGCGGGCGCGGGCGGGACGGTAGATCGCGTTCTCCCGCAGCTCGCGAATTTCGTCGACGCGGTTGTTCGAGGCGCCGTCGATCTCGATCACGTCGATATCCTCGCCGGTGTTGATGGCGACGCAACTGCCGCACTTGAGGCAGGGGGTCGTGGTCGGTTCCTTCGCCTCCAGGCAGTTCAGGGCCTTGGCGAGGATTCTCGCCAGGGTGGTCTTTCCGACGCCGCGGGTGCCGGTGAACAAGTAGGCATGAGCCACCCGGCCGGTCTCGATCGCATTTTTGAGCGTTCGGGAGATCGGCTCCTGCCCCACGACGTCGTCAAACGTCTGGGAGCGGTATTTCCGTGCTAAGACTGTGTAAGCCATGGGAATTCACGATTTATGATTTACGATTTGCGATTGCTTGCGCGTCGTGTGCCGTGCGGAGATGAATATCCGCCTTAACTCGTAGCCCTCGTCGAGCAACGGGGCTACTCGCTGCTTCGTGAGCAATTCCTCCTCTATGATGAACTCCATCCAGAAGCATGATTCATCAATCTCCTCTACCACGATGCTCAGCTTGGCGATAAATGCAGCTCGTGATTGAGCAAGGCAAGCGGCCCGGTAGTTTGCGGCTGCACCGGTAGAACACCGGATCAACTGCGATTGGATGTGCCGCCCGAGCGGCGTCTTTGGTAGAGCCACGGCCAATTTGACGCAACGATGTGCGAACTGGGTGATCCTCGCGAGCAACTCCTGTCGATTCATGGGGCTTCTCCCTCCGACACTCAAATCGTAAATCGCAAATGGTAAATCGTAAATCAAAAAAGATCGGCCGGGTTCCCCCACACACGGCTGAGCGTCCGCTTATGGCTGCTCGGTTCCCCGCCTGACCAGGTTCACGGGCTCGGCCTGCATGGGACCCGGCCGGCGAAAGGGTCCCCCACGCGACACGGCGCACCGGAGAGCCCATCATATCCCCACTATTCCCGAATCAAAGAGCCTGCGGCGGCTCCCGGAAGCCTATCGTCGCCCGGGGACCCAACCGACAGGGGGGTAATATACCACACCCGGCGGCGTCTTGCCAGCAAAACATTCAATTTTCGTTCACGTTGTCCCGAGCGGATGCCGCTCTCCCGTATCGGCGGGGGCCTCTTGCACGCGATAGACGGTCCATGATAGAGTCTCTCGCGAGGCAACCGACTTTGTGGCTGGAATGCCCGTCTGTCTTGTGCGTTGTGCTTTTTTGAGAGGCGCGCCATGGACTATGCATATGCGGATGTCGCCAAGATGATTGATCATTCGCTGTTGAATCCTGTCTTGACTGACAAGGAACTCGAGCAGGGGTGCCGGCTGGCTCTGGAGTACGACGTTGCCAGCGTCTGCATCTTGCCGTACTATCTCAAGCGGTGCGCCGAGATCCTCATGAGTAGCAGCGTGCGGGCGAGCACGACAATTGGTTTTCCTCATGGGGGGCATATGACGGCTGTCAAGGTCGCGGAGGCGAAGCAGGCACTCGCTGACGGCGGGCAGGAACTCGACATGGTCGTCAACATCAGCAAGGTCCTCAGTGGCGATTGGGATTACGTCCGCTCGGAGTTGGCCGCGGTGATTGACTTGACGCATCAGCAGGGCCAGAAGGTCAAGGTGATCTTCGAGAACTGCTACCTGAACGATGGTCAGAAGATCAAGCTCTGCGAGATCTGTGGGGAGCTTGGGGCCGATTGGGTGAAGACCTCGACGGGCTACGGCCCAGGCGGCGCGACGACTGAAGACCTCAAGCTGATGCGGCGGCATTCACCTGCGAGCGTCCAAGTCAAGGCGGCGGGCGGCATTCGCGATCTCGACAGACTGCTGGAGGTCCGGGCCCTGGGAGTCACGCGGGTTGGCGCAACGCGGACGGTGGAGATTCTCGATGAGTGCAAACGACGGCTGGGATTGAAATAGGGATCAATACGCCGGGACCTGGTCCGCCGGCACCTCGGAGATGTATACGCCTTCGTGGCGGTCGTCGAAGCTCCAGACGGTGACAATGCCGTTGTCCTCCTTGACCTCGCAGACTTTGTGGGGTTCGAGCTTTGTCCCGTTCCAGATCCAGCGGACGGTGATCTGGCCGTACATGATGTGGGGATACTTGAGCTTGAGGGATTCGCAAGCCCGGGCATCGACCATGCCGAATCGCTTCGGCTGCGGCTGTGGCTGGGGAATCGATTCCACCGTCAGGTTATCGGGCATAGGGGACACAGGCGCCTGTGCCGCGAAGTCGTCCGCCCGGATCAAGCCGGACTGGGTTGGATCAGGCTGCACCTGCAATGGTGTCTCCGGCGTGTCCGTCGCTTGTCCGATATCCTTGCGGATGTCCGCATTGCCCCGCTCGGGTGGCTGGTTGCTGAGCAGCAGGACCACCAGCGCAGAGATGATGATGACCAACTCCAGTCGCGTGAGCTTCGCAGGCATATTTGGCATTATTCCGTCGGCCTGTCGTGCAGGCCGCTCCATCGGGCATGATTGCCGGGTCCGGAAACAGCGGATCCGCATCATCCATGGGGACTATCGGCAGTTTCCGGGCCTCAGTTAAAGTATAGGGCACGTTTTTGACCACGCCAACCAGGGGGGCATTCCCGAAATGTCTACGGGCGAGGGGTGTTTGGTTCGGCGGGAGGAAAGTAGTGCAGAGGGGGCTGGCGCTTCTCGCCGATCGTAAAGTAGCCGGCGCCTTGGGCGTCGAAGCAGATGCCCTCGCCTTGTCGCTCATTCATCAGCGTCAGCCGGACCTGTCTGCCCGAGAACGCGCGCCACAACGGCTCTCCGGCAGGCCGGACCCACAGCGAAGCGCCGAACATGCTGCGAATGATTACCCGGCTGCCATCGGGGGATACATCGCCCGCCACCGCAAAACCCCAGGGCAATGAGGCCACCTGCTCCATTCGCGTGGTTTCCGTCGTCGACTGGGGATACGCCGCCCGATAGACCTTGGAGAACAACTCCCGCTTGGAGACGATGTAGAGGTCTCGCGTCAGGGGATCGACGAGCAGGGTCTCTGCGTCCCGGGGACCGTCGGGATACCTGAGCCGGATCGCGTCGGCGGGACCGATTGTCATCGGGTCGAAGGATGAGGCGGGATCGATCCTGGGCTCGGCAAGCCGGTAGACCGTGACATTGGAGTATTTCGCGTCGTTGTCTCCGATATCGCCGAGATAGAGGCACTGCCGGTTGGGGTCGGGGCCGGGACCGACGGCGATGTCCTCCCAGTCGCGGGCCGTGACGCCCGAGAGATTGCACACGCCAAGGAACTCAGCCTTGTCATTGATCGCGAAGACGCGGGCGGAGTCGCCGGAGTCGTTGTGGACCCAGAGCACGCCGGGGTTCTGCCGGCTGGCGACGATGCCCGACGCTTCGCGAATGAGATCGCTCTGTACGACGCCGACCTGCCGGCCCGGACCGAATTCGTTCGACTTGGCCGCCAGCGAGCAGGACGAGTTCAGCAACAAACCCATCCACAGCAGCGAACAACATGGGCGATATCGGATTCTGTGTTTCACAGTCATTTCCTTTGGGACGCACGTTCGGCGTCATATCTTTCGATGCCTTATTCTATCCGCTGCCGAGCCGGGCGGCAACGGGACGCATTGCCCATTGCATTCCCCGGCACGACCACTATACTCGCCTCTGTTGCCGCTCACGCGGACTGAATAGCGGCGCACAGTGGAGGATGACGCATGGCTCGGACGAATAGATTGACCGTGGTCGACGAATCGGCCCGGGGAACGTACCGGCG
Organism: Phycisphaerales bacterium; assembly: GCA_039683175.1. Classification (GTDB taxonomy): domain Bacteria; phylum Planctomycetota; class Phycisphaerae; order Sedimentisphaerales; family Anaerobacaceae; genus PLanc-01. The sequence goes on along the minus strand of JBDKRX010000080.1, from coordinate 6,622 downwards.
GAAAGGGGCAGGCAGATCTGCGCCGGCCGCGAGGATCTCGCGAGTGCGCAAGCCCGAGGAGCTGTCTCTCGAACAATGGCAGGTCGCGCTGCGCAGGCAGTTTGCCCAGAGGCAGGATTACCGTGTCACGAATCTCGGGACCGAACCGATCTTTTCGGAGTTCTTCGTGACGAATCCCGTGACGGGCGGCGAATACCGCGTGGCGATCCGCGGCCAGGACCTGGGCGACAATTACTGTTCCTGCCCGGATTTTGCGGTCAACACGCTGGGGACCTGCAAGCACATCGAATGGCTGCTTGGCAAGCTCCGGTTGCGGCGCGGCGCGACAAGGGCTTTTGCCGAGGGTTTTCAGCCTGCGTATTCCGAGGTGTATCTCCGCTATGGGGCCAAACGGGAGGTGGTCTTTCGACCGGGGACTGAATGTCCCGGGGGTTTGCAGGAACTGGCGGCGGATCACTTCGATGGGCGAGGCGTCCTTCAAGACAGTGGATACCAGCGGTTCGATGCACTCCTGAGAAGGGCCGCCGTCTTTGGACACGATCTGCGCTGTTACGACGACGCGCTGGGTTTCATCGCGGAAGTGCGGGACCGGACGCACCTGGCCGACCGCCTGAACAAGGCGTTCCCCAGGGGTATCGAGAGCCCGGCGTTCGCGGGTCTGCTCAAGGTCCCTCTGTATCCGTACCAGCGGGAGGGGGCCCTCTTTGCCGCCCGGGCGGGCCGCAGTCTGATCGCCGATGACATGGGACTCGGCAAGACGATTCAGGCGATCGCGGCCTGCGAGATTCTCGCCCAGATCGCGGGGATCGAGCGGGTCCTGATCGTCTGCCCCACGTCGCTCAAGTACCAATGGAAGCAGGAGATCGAGAAGTTCTGCGACCGTTCGGCGACGGTCGTGGAAGGGACGCTCGCCAAGCGAGCCGATCTCTACCACGAGGCTTCGTTCCACAAGATCGTCAATTATGACGTGGTTCACCGGGACCTGGACGCCATCCGCCGGTGGGGACCCGAGGTCGTCATTCTCGACGAGGCGCAGCGGATCAAGAACTGGAAGACCCGACGGGCACAGAGCATCAAGCGGCTGGATTCCAGGTACGCCATCGTCCTGACCGGGACGCCCCTGGAGAACCGCCTGGAGGAACTCCATTCCATCGTGGAGTTCGTGGATCGCTTCCGACTGGGACCCACGTTTCGGTTCCTCGCGGAACATCAGCACGTGGATGAGAACGGCAGGACCATCGGCTACAAGAATCTCGACACCATCGGTCGAACCCTCGCGCCGGTCCTGATCCGTCGCACGAAGAAGCAGGTGCTCCAGCAGTTGCCCGAGCGGCTCGACAAGAACTACTTCGTGCCCATGACGAAGGAGCAGATGGCGCACCACGAGGAGAACCGCGAGATCGTCGCGAGAATCGCGGCCAAGTGGCGCCGCTTCGGATTCCTGTCCGAGGCCGACCAGCGGCGATTGATGATTGCCCTGCAGAATATGCGGATGAGCTGCAACAGCACCTACCTGCTCGACAGGAAGACCGACTACGGCTGCAAGGCGGATGAGCTGGTTTCCGTCCTGCGGGAATCGTTTGAACGCCCGGCGGACAAGGCGGTGGTCTTCAGCCAGTGGCTGGGCACGCACGAGCTTCTCGTGAGCCGGCTTGAATCCGCCGGGATGGGATATGCCCTGTTCCACGGCCGGATCGACTCCAAGGATCGAAGGGACTTGATCGCCCAGTTCAAAGAGGATCCGAAGTGCCGTGTGTTCCTTTCCACGGACGCCGGCGGCGTGGGTCTGAACCTGCAGAATGCCTCCACGGTTGTCAATATGGACCTGCCTTGGAACCCGGCAGTTCTCGATCAGCGGATCGGCCGGGTCCACCGCCTGGGCCAGCACAGACCCGTTCGGGTGGTGAACTTCGTCGCGCAGGGGACGATCGAGCACAGCATGCTGTCGGTCCTTGCGTTCAAGCAGTCCATGCTCGCGGGAGTCCTCGACGGGGGCCAGAGCGAGGTCTTCCTCGGCGGCTCGCATTTGAAACGCTTCATGGAGTCGGTGGACCAGGTGACCGGGGCCATTCCGCCTGCCATGCCGGCCCAGGACGATGTTGGTGCGAAGCCCTCGGATGCCGGCCCGTCGCAGGAGCCCGCAGGCGCACAAACCCCCGGCCGGCCGGATTGGGAGAACCTGCTCTCGGCGGGACTGTCCTTCCTGAACAAGCTGGGTTCTGCCTTGTCTGTCGACGGGAAGAAGTCGGTGGATGTGGGCTCCGGGCTGCGGATCGAAACCGACGAAGCCAGCGGGCAACGCCACGTGAGATTACCTGTGCCGTCCAAGAAGGTGCTCAGCGAGATCGCGAGTCTGCTGGGACAGTTGGCCGAGAAGCTGTGACATGAGATTACCCGAATGGTATGAGGAGTTCTCTATGAATCGTCGCGTCGCTGGTTTGTTTTCGGCAGCTCTGTTGCTCTCGCAGGCACAGATCCTGTTGTCGGAGGAACAGGCCGATCCATATCTGTGGCTTGAGGAGGTCCGGGGGGAGAAAGCCCTCGAGTGGGTGACAGCTCACAACGAGGCGACGCTGGCTGTTCTCAAGGCCCAGCCGGGCTTCCAGGAGACCTACGACAAAGCGCTGGAGATCCTCAATTCGAACGTCCGCATCCCGTACCCGCAGATTCTCGGAGAGTACCTCTACAATTTCTGGCAGGACGAGAAGAATGAGCGGGGCCTTTGGCGTCGCACGACCCTCGATCAGTACCGCCGGGCATCGCCCCAGTGGGAGGTGTTGCTCGATATCGACCAGCTCTGCCGGGAGGAGGGCGAACAGTGGGTCTTCAAGGGCGCTGGTGGCCTGTACCCCGACTACGACCGCTTTCTGGTGCATCTCTCGAAGGGCGGTGGCGACGCGGTCGTGGTCCGCGAGTTCGACGCAGTCGCCCGGCGGTTCGTCCAGGGAGGCTTCGCTCTGTCCGAGGCCAAGAGCGACGTCTGCTGGCGGGACCGGGACTCGCTCTATGTCGGGACGGACTTCGGGCCGGGAAGTCTGACGGATTCCGGCTACCCGCGGATCGCCAAGCTCTGGAAACGAGGGACGCCCCTGAGCAGCGCCGAGACGGTGTTTGAAGGCGAAGGGAAGGACGTCGAGGTGGGCTGTGCGACGATCAACACGCCCGAGAGACGATACGACGTTGTCCATCGCGGCATCACCTTCTACACCTCGCATACTTACGTGATCGAGAATGGCCGGCCGATGAAGCTCGAAATCCCGGACGACGCCGACTTCGGCGGGTTCTTCAAGAACCAGTTGCTCGTCCGCCTCAAATCGGACTGGACGCTGGGCTCGAACACCTATCGGCAGGGGGTGCTGATCGGTATCGACTACGACAAATACCTCAAGGGGGACCGGACCTTCAGCGTCGTCGCGGAGCCGAATGAACGAACGAACGTCGTTTCCTTCGCCGACACCCGCAACGTCCTGCTCGTCCATATGCTGGACAATGTGCGAAGCGAGCTGTATGCGTTCCATCTGGACAATGGCCGTTGGACGAAGCAGCGGATCGACGCTCCGAAGCTCGGCACGCTGGGCGTCGTCTCCACGGATGAGCGGTCCGATCAGTATTTCTTCACGTACCAGGGGTTCCTCCAGCCGACGAGTCTCTACCACGTCGCGGACGACGGCCGGATGCGGGCAATCAAGTCGCTTCCGCACTTCTTCGACGCCAATGGCCTCACAACGGAGCAATTCCAGGCGACTTCCCGGGACGGCGCGCAGATTCCGTATTTCGTGGTCCGGCCGAAGGAGATGAAGACCGACGGCGCCAATCCAACGCTGCTCTACGGATATGGCGGATTCGAGATTGACATGCTGCCCAGCTACTCGGCCACCACGGGCACGTGCTGGCTGGCCCAGGGCGGAGTCTACGTCCTGGCGAACATTCGCGGGGGCGGCGAGTTCGGTCCCGCCTGGCATCAGGTGGCGCTCAAGGCCAACCGCCAACGAGCCTTCGACGACTTTGCGGCCGTCGCGGAGGATCTGATTCGACGCAAGATCACGTCGCCGCAACACCTCGGCATCATGGGCGGCTCCAACGGTGGGTTGCTCATGGGCGTCGAGTTCACCCAGCGGCCCGATCTGTACAACGCCGTGGTCTGCCTGGTTCCGTTGCTCGACATGATGCGGTACAACAAGCTGCTGGCCGGCGCCAGTTGGATGGCCGAATACGGCGATCCCGACATCCCCGAGGAGTGGGCCTATATCAGCAAGTACTCGCCCTATCACAACGTGAAACCCGATGGCACGTACCCGCGGGTGTTCTTCTATACCTCCACGGCAGACGACCGGGTGCACCCGGGCCACGCACGAAAGATGGCCGCCCGGATGGAGGGGATGGGCCACAAGGTCTACTACTACGAGAACATGGAAGGCGGCCACGCCGCGGCGGCGACGAACAAGCAGCAGGCCCTGCGAACGGCCCTGAGCTTCAGCTACCTCCGGATGCAACTCAAGTGACAACGAGGAACCAACTCATGTCCGTATCCAATATGCGGTTTGTCTTGCCGGCGATGTGGACGCTTCTGGCTGTTGCGGGCGTCCCAGCCTCCGAGTCGCCCCGGCCGGCGTTTGCCGTTCGCGGGACGCTTCCCTGGCACAACTTCCTCTCGGGCCCCACCGCCTGGAATGAGAAGGACTACGAGCGATACCTCGACAGGCTTCGGGATCTTGGCCTGAACTTCGTCGGATTCCACTGCTACACGGGCGGTGCGGAGCGCTACGCGCCGTACGTGGAACCGATGATCCGAATCGAGTATCGCGATGTGACGCCGCTGACCGGATTCGACACGTCGCTCACGGCCCGCTGGGGCTATCGCCCTTTGAAGACAGGGGACTTTGCGTTCGGGAGCGGGAGAACGCTCGATCTGTCCTCTGGAGCCGAGGCATTCGGTGCGGACTGCGCCGTCCTGGCTCGCGATAACGAGGACCGCTACCGTCGGGCGCAGGCCCTGATGCACCGTGTGCTGGAGATGGCCCACGAGCGCGGCATCCAGATGGCGATGGGCTTCGAGTTCGGGATTCACCCCCCGGAGTTCGCGTCGATTGTGCCGCCGGATTCGTGGATCCGCGGGGCGATGCTCCCAGACCCGACGCACCCGGCTTCCGTCGAGATCCTCCGGGCCACCATCGACGACATCCTCGCGAAATACCCCGGGATCGACTGGATCTGGCTGTGGCTGCACGAGCACACGATGTACGTGAGCCAGGCGATGCCGTCCGGCGGATTCCAGGCCCTCTATGAAAAGGAGGCTCCACTCTTCGAGCAGGCCGAGAGCGAGGAGGCGAAATTCACGGGGGTCTGGTCACTGGCATACATTCGTGAAGCATACTCCTACATCCAACAGAAGGCCCCGGACGTGAAGATCGCCCTCGGCGGCTGGGGCGGCGGCGCGCAACTGCCCGCCATTCTCCAGGGCCTGAACAAGACGCTGCCTGCGGACATCGTATTCACCTGTCTGAACCCGAACCAGGGTTGGGCAGCCCAGCCGGCCTTCCTGGCCGAGATCGCGAGGGACCGCGCCGTCTGGGCGATCCCCTGGCTCGAGGGCGACCGGCAGCTCTGGCACCTGCAACCCCGCGTCAACCTGATGCGGGAGCAGGTCAAACTGGCTGGCGAGCAGAATCTGGCCGGCGTCGTCGCAATCCACTGGCGGACGGAGGAAACCCGGCTGAACCTCGACACATTCGCCCGTTTCGCCCGCGATCCGGACGCCGCGACGACGGTGGACGACATCTACCGCGAAGACTGCGTGAGACAATTCGGCCAGGAGGCGGGTTCGGCGCTGGCTCCCATCCTGGCCCGGATGGATCGCTCGGGCACGTTCAATCCGCCCGATTCGCCGGAGTACTACCCATATGATCCCCGCTGGGGCCGCATCGAGGAGAAACTCAAAGTCCAGCTTGGCGATCTGCTCGCCACGATGGACCACTTCCGCTCCCGGACAACCGATCCTCGGCATCGGGCGAATCTCGACTGGCTCGCCGCGAACCTGGAATTCACCCTCCTGCTCGACGAGGTCGGCCGCAGGATTGAACCGGCCTATATGCTCAGGAATCGCTGGTTGACCGACGGCCTTCGCCCGGACGAGATGGCCTCAGAGAAACAGGCCGCATTGACGGAATTGAAAGCAGCCCCCATCGAGCGACTCTTCAAGACCTATGCAGGCCGGGTCCGTTCCCGGGGCGAGCAGGGCGTCCTCAGTGCGCTGAACCAGAAGCTCTGGCTGCAATACAAGGAACTGGCCGGGTTTCTCGGCGATCTGTAGCCGCGAAGGGTGTCAACCGAACGTGTCTTTGCGGCGGCGCAGCTCCGCGAAGACTTCCTGTGGCTGGGCGTCGGGCATCCCCAGGGCTGCCTTCACCTGCGGATTCTCCGCCTGCAGGAAGATGTTGGCGGCCTGTTCCTGGGCGATGGTGGACGGGACGGTCAGTTGGCCGTATTCGACGGCCTTCTGCACCTCCGCGAGGCGGTCGCGGAAGCGGCGGTTATCCGGTGCGACTGTGACGGCGAACTCGTAGTTCTCCAGCGCGTAGTCGTGACCACAATAGACGAGAGTCTCCGGAGGCAGTGCTGCCAA
>JBDKRX010000079.1:0-7690 GCA_039683175.1 Phycisphaerales bacterium | reverse complement strand
GGACATTGCGATGGTGTCAGGCTGCGGCCGGCTTTCGCAAGCTCGAGAGGCGGTTGATCGTTCGGATGACCATGAAGATCGTGAAGGCGACGATAAGGAAGTCAATGACGGTGTTGATGAACAGGCCATAGCGCACGGCCACGGACGGTATGACATCGCCTGCCGGGGACGTAACCGCCTCCTTCAGGGTCACTTGCAGACTCTTGAAGTCGACGCCGCCGAGAAGCATGCCGATCGGGGGCATGATGACGTCGTTGACCAGAGAACTAACGATTTTGTTAAAGGCAGCTCCGATAATGATGCCCACGGCCATGTCCAGAGCGTTTCCCTTTACGGCGAAGTCCCTGAATTCTGTCAACAGTCCCATAAGTTTTCTCCTTAAAATCTCCGGTTTGGACCACGAAACGAAAAAATGCCTATGCTACAGCGGACAGAGTCATCGGGTTCAATAATTCCGCGGTTCTTTGTGCTGGCAGATACCCCTGCGCATACACAAGGCTCCTTCACGGGAGATGAGTGATTTTGAGCGTCTCTTTACCGGACTCGGGAACTATGTTATCTCGCGGAGTCCATGACGGCAAGAGAGAATTCTAAAATTTCCGTGCTACGAAGTCTGACACGAGAATGTGAGATTGGGCAGGGGTTTCAGAACTCCCCATCCACATAGTCGTCGAAGTGGGAGAACTCGGCGTCCTCCAGATAGGTTTCAGGCCGGGATACGAAGCTGCGGAGGTTCTCCATGAGAACCATGTGCTTGTCTTCCTCCTGGGCCAATTGCTCAAGGATCTTCTTCTGGGTGAGGTTCTTGGCCTCTTTTGCCTTCTTCTGATAGAATCTCTTGCTCTCTTCCTCGATCTTGACGGCTTTGCCGTACAGGTCCGCCTCGCTTATATGAAAGTCGAATTTCTCCGTGACAGTCTTTCGCATCTTCTCGAAGACCTTCTTGGCGTTGGCCAGAACGGGCGTGTTCGCCAGGTCTTTGGGGGTTCCAGCCTTCATTTGCTCTACTGTGCAATAGTGCTTCGCCTCTTCGTCGGCGAGCATCGTCAGGATGTTCCTGAGCCCGGAGTTCTTTGTCCGCTCCGCCAGATCACGGTAGTACAACTCGCTGTATTTCTCCTTGTCCATTGCGAATTCGAAGATGTTCATCATGGTTCCTTTCTCTCAGGGTCGTCCTGCTCTCACCGGTCTGTCCCCACGAAGGGAGACACTTATCATGGGCTGACGACCTAATTTACAGCCGTCCCGGTGCTTTGTTCTGTGAAAGCGCGGCGGAATGATCTGTTCCCGAAAATGTGTAACCCGATGCAAGATTCTTACTCCGAGTTTGAACCCGGTGTGACAGGGTACGTAAGAGGTAGCGAGATGGATAGCCGGGTCCGCCTTGAACCGGCAGCCCGAAGAAATGCGTACATCACAAAGCCCCGCGTAATCTCGCTTCCTCTCCCTCCGCACCGCGGGGCTTTGCCTTTTTCTTGTCAGGATATGACTCTCTGGGTTGTTCCTGGCTGATTTCACGACGAAATCCCCGTGCCACGTTTGTGCAAATTCCAGACTACGTCTCCTCTCTCTCGGATCGTGGGCATGGTAGGCAATCCTGTGCCTGTGTCCGCGCAAGAGCCGGTTCCACAACACTTTAGGGAGCGTAATGCGGTGATGTTATCGCTTTGCTGGCCAATTACCCACTGCCTTATGGGGTGTTTGTGTACAATTTGCTTTACAATGGGTGATGGTCGTGAGGGGTATGCTGTAGAAAAACGTGAAAAAAGGTGCAACACATCACTTGACTCCGGTGTGTTAATGTTCGATAATGTGCGATAAAGAGCTGTGAAGCACTCTGGGGGGCACCCCGCCTGATCTTATGTGAACGAGAACCGAGTGAACCAGGGCATGCAGGTCATGGCCAATAGAAGCTGCATAATAAGGTTATCGAGGTACAAGAACGCGCTGAATCGGCTGAAGACGCTGAACTTTGTGAGGGTCTTCTCCGACAATCTGGCGGACGCGGCCGGTGTTACCGCGGCTCAGGTCCGCAAGGATTTCTCCCTGTTCGGAATTACGGGGAATCGTCGCGGGGGGTACAAGGTCGAGGATCTGGCGGATCAGCTCAATAGGATCCTGGGCAAGGAGCAGCTCCAGGAATTCGTGCTCATCGGGGTGGGGAACATCGGCAGGGCACTGCTGCACTATCCCGGTTTCGAGAGAAGCGGGATCAATATTGCAGCCGGTTTCGATATCGATCCGGTGAAATACAACTCAGAAGGGAAGCCGCCGGTGTTGCCGCTGGAGCAGTTGGCCGAATTTGCCAAGAGCCGGAACATCACGCTGGCGATCATGGCCGTCCCGGACTATGCGGCCCAGCAGGTGCTCGGCCTGTTGCTCTCGGCGGGGATCAAGGGCGTGATGAATTTTGCGCCCATCTGCCTCAAGGCGCCTGATGGCTGTATCGTGAACAACATCAACCTGGAAACAGAACTTGAGAATCTGATCTATTTCGTCAATGCCACTGAGAACGGGAACTAACCCTATGCTGCCGCCGGTATCCGTAAAGACGAGAATCCTCCTCTCGTTTCTTATGGTGATCCTTGTGCTGTCGATTTCGATCGCGCTGCTGGGCTATTGGGTGATCCAGAAGGACATCATCGAGCGGGCCGAGCAGAAGGTCCGCCGGGACCTGACGACGGCGCAGACGGTCTACACGAGCGAAATCGAGCGTATCGGTCAGGCGTTGAAACTCGTGACGCCGAACGGCGACATCGAGGCCTTGAAGGAAAAACTGAGTGTTCACTACCTGCGATATGTGACCCGTGACGGTTTCGACTCCCTGCACAGCGAGATCGCCCGGGCGGCTGTGAAGAAGGGCCAGCCGGTCGGGGGCACCCGGATCATCCCGGGCGAGGAACTGGCGGCGATGGGCGGCGATTTCCCCGGCAAGGTCCCGATCGACATCAAGCCGACGCCGAAAGCCACTCCGACGGGCCGAAAGGCGGTCGATTCGGCTATGGCCAAGGAGTATGCCGTGCCGATCCGCGACGACACGGGCGAAATCCAGGCGGTTCTGTACGGCGGTCGTGTGATCAACCGCGACTATACCTTTGTGGACCACGTGCGGGAGATGGTCTTCGGCTCGGAGATGTACAAGGACAAGCCCGTCGGCACCGTCACGATCTTCCTCGACGGGGTAAGGATCGCCACGAACGTCCAGGACAAGGACGGCCAGCGGGCCATCGGAACGCAGGTGTCCGACGAGGTGTACCGGGCTGTGGTCGAGCAGGGCCGGACCTGGCACGAGAGGGCCTTCGTCGTCACCGACTACTACAAGAGCGCATATGAGCCGATCCGCAATATCCACGGGGACATCATCGGGATCCTGTACGTGGGGACGCTGCAGCAGCCGTTCAACGACATGGCCTGGGAGGTCATGCAGTTGTTCCTGCTGTCGGTGGCGGCCGTCTCGGCCATCGCGGTGCTCTTTTCGTTCGTGCTTGCCGGGACGATCTCCAAACCGCTCATCGAGGTGGTCCATGCCAGCGAATGCCTGGCCTCCGGTGATTGGGGCTACCAGGTCAAGGGCAACTCGTCGATCAAAGAAATCAACAGCATGGCCGAGGCGTTCAACGCCATGGCCCTCGGATTGAAGGAGCGGGAGGAAAGCCTGCGGGTTTCCAACGAGAAGCTGGCGGCGATGAACAAGAGCTACATCGACCTGATCGGGTTTGTCGCCCACGAGCTCAAGGGGATCCTGGCTTCGGCGGTGATGAACGCCTACGCCGTCCGCGACGGCTACCTGGGTCTGATCAACTTCAAGCAGCGAAAGGCCATGGACTCGGTTACGAGGAACATGGACTACCTCGACGCGACGGTCAAGAAGTTTCTGAGCCTGGGCCGGGTCGAGCGGGGGGAACTGCCGGTCAACAAGACGCACCTGAACCTCAAGAAGGACGTATTCGACAACTCGATCAACTCCCTGTCGCCGATGGCGGTCAAGAAGAACCTCAAGATCGCCAACGAGGTGAGTCCCGACGTGGTGGTGAATGCCGACTCGGACCTGATGCAGATCGTCGCCAACAACCTCGTCAGCAACGCGATCAAATACAGCCCGGACGCCGGCGAGATCAAGGTCACAGCCCGGCAGGTCAACGGGATGGTCGAGGTGGATGTGTATAACGATTCAACGCCCATGAGCGAAGAGCAAAGGGCGAAGTTGTTCCAGAAGTTCTCGCGGCTCGACAATCCGGAAACCAAGAAGGTCAAGGGCACCGGACTCGGTCTGTACATCACGAAACAGATCATCGAGAAGCACGGAGGCAGCATCGCCGTCGAGCCCCGGGAACACGGGAACTCGTTCGTATTTCGGATAGAAAGGAACTAAACAAATGCCGACCCCATTGGAATTGGTCAAGAAGAAACGGGCCGAGGCCGTCAGCCGAATCATCGGCAAGGGCTACCTCTCCACGAAGAGAGTGTACGTGGGCATGGCCACGTGCGAAATCGCCGCCGGCTCGAAAGACGTGATGGAGGTGTTTCAGAAGGCCGTCAGTCGCGGCCTGACCGACGTGTACTTGAGCCAGAAAGGCTGTGCAGGCCGCTGCAACCTGGAGCCGACCGTCGAGGTGATCGAGGCGGGCAAGAGTCCCGTCAAGTATGGCCGAGTGGACAAGGAGCGCGCCCAGCAGATCATCGAGCGACACCTCAAGAACGGCGAAGTCATCAAAGAGTGGGTTATCGACTGAAGAAGTTGGAAGTTTGAAGTGTGAAGTGTCAAGCGGGCGGCTGGATCTTCCCGCTTCCCACGTCAAACTTGAAACTTCAAACTCTCCTGGAAAGGAATAGGCACAGTGACTGCGACATCATATCGAATCATCATGTGTGACGGGACCGCCTGCATCAACAAGGGGTCTCGCAAGCTGACCGCCTTGTTGCGGGAGCACCTGGAGAAGCACGGCCTGGCCGACCGAACGACCATCGGTTTGTCCGGCTGCCTCGGCATGTGCGACAAGGGCCCGATCATGGTGGTCAACCCCGGCTATACCATCTACGGCCACGTGACCGAGGCCGACATCCCCGAGATCGTCGAGGAGCACTTGGTCCACGGCCGGCCCATCGCCCGGCTCGCCATCCAGGAAGACCACCTGTACAACCGGTTCTTCCGCGTCTTCGGCGACGCGAAATTCTTCGGCAAGCAGATGCGGATCACGCTTCGCAACTGTGGCATCATCGATCCCGAGAACATCGACGACTACCTGTCGCTTCGCGGCTACGAAGCCCTGGCCAAGGCGATCACGGAAATGACGCCGGACCAGGTCATTGCCGAGGTCGAGAAGTCCGGGCTTCGCGGGCGGGGCGGCGCGGGATTCCCCACCGGTCGCAAGTGGAGACTCACCGCCAATGAAAAGACCACGCCCAAATACGTCATCTGCAACGCCGACGAGGGCGATCCCGGGGCCTTCATGGACCGAAGCGCCATCGAAGGCGATCCGCACACCATCGTTGAAGGCATGGCCATCGGCGGCTACGCCATCGGCTCCGATCACGGTGTCGTCTACATCCGGGCCGAGTACCCGCTGGCGATCAAGCGAATCCAGAAGGCCATCGAGGACGCCCGGGCGCACAACCTGCTCGGACAGAACATCCTCGGGTCGAACTTCTCGTTCGACATCGAGATCCGGCTGGGCGCCGGGGCCTTTGTCTGCGGCGAGGAAACCGCGCTGATCCACTCCATCGAGGGGGCGCGCGGGATGCCGAGACCTCGTCCGCCATATCCGGCGGCCTCCGGGCTGTTCGATAAACCGACCCTCATCAACAACGTCGAAACCTGGGCCAACGTCCCGGTCGTCGTGCTCGACGGCGCCAACTGGTTCCGCACCGTCGGCACCGAAACCAGCAAGGGGACCAAGGTTTTCGCGCTGGCGGGCAAGGTCGTCAACACGGGCCTGATCGAGGTCCCCATGGGCACGACGCTCCGCGAGATTATCTACGACGTCGGCGGCGGCATCCCGTTCGGCAAGCGGTTCAAATCCGTCCAGACCGGGGGTCCCTCCGGCGGCTGTCTCCCCGAGCAGTATCTCGACACGGCCATCGATTACGAGTCACTGGCCAAAGCCGGCTCGATCATGGGCTCCGGCGGGATGATCGTCATTGACGAGGACGCCTGCATGGTCGATATGGCCCGATTCTTCCTCGAATTCACCCAGGACGAGTCGTGCGGCAAGTGTACCCCCTGTCGCGAAGGGACCAAGCGAATGCTGGAGATTCTGGTCCGCATCACGGAAGGCAAGGGCCGGCCCGGCGACATCGAGAACCTCGAGCGGCTCGGCAACATGATCAAGAAGTCCGCCCTGTGCGGCCTGGGCCAATCGGCGCCGAACCCCGTACTCAGCACGATCAAGAACTTCCGCGAGGAATACGAGGAGCACATCCACGACAAGAAATGCCGGGCCAAGGCCTGCAAGTGCCTCGTCTCGTATGAAATCACCGACAAGTGCGTCGGCTGCGGGGCCTGCCGAAGGGTGTGCCCGGTCGGCGCCATCACCGGAAGCCCGAAGAGCAAGCACACCATCGATCAGGATAAATGCGTCCGTTGCGGCATGTGCTTCAACACGTGCAAGTTTGAGGCCATCGCAAAGGTTTGAGGATAGAACATGGACAATACGAAGAAGATTACGATTACGATCAACGACAGGGAATACAAGGTCGATCCCGGCCAGACGATCATGCAGGCGGCCGACAAGTGCGGCTATCACATCCCGCGCCTGTGCTACCATCCGAAGCTCTCCATCGAGGGCGCGTGCCGGGTTTGCATCGTCGAGGTCGAAGGAATGAGGAACTTCGTCGCCTCCTGCTGCTACCCGGTGGCCGAGGGCATGAAGATCCACACAAACACCAAGGCAATCCGCCAGGCCCGACGCGACATCGTCGAGCTGCTCGTGGACAACCATCCTGAGGATTGCCACACCTGCGAGCGCGACGGCAACTGCGAGCTCCAGCGGCTGGTCTACTCGATGGGCATCCGCCATCGCCACTTCACCGGTGAGCGGAAGCACTATGAGAAAGACCTCTCCGGCGCCAGCGTCATCCGCGATCCGGACAAGTGCATCCTCTGTGGACGCTGCGTCCGGATGTGCTCGGAGATCCAGGGCGTTCACTGCCTGACCCAGGCCCATCGCGGGTTCAACACGGTCGTCATGCCGGCGTACAATATGCCGTTCGCCGAGACGGTCTGCAGCGGCTGCGGCCAGTGCATCAACGTCTGTCCGACGGCCTCCTTCGTCGAGAAGAACCACACGCAGGAACTGTTCGAGAAGCTCAACGACAAGAGCCTGATCAAGGTCGTGCAGTTTGCGCCATCCGTTCGGGCGGCGATCGGCGAGGCCTTTGGCCTGGCCCCGGGCCGGAACATGGAAGGCCAGCTTGTCGCCGCGTTCCGCCGGCTGGGCTTCGACTACGTCTTCGACACACAGTTCGCCGCGGACTTGACGATCATGGAAGAGGGCAGCGAGTTCCTCGAACGCGTTCAGGGCAACGGCCCATTGCCTCTGATTACGTCCTGCTCCAGCGCCTGGATGAAGTACGTCGAGCAGTTCTACCCCGATATGGTGGACAACATTTCGACCGCCAAGTCGCCCATGTCGATGGCCTCGGCCATGATCAAGACGTACTGGGCCGACAAGATGGGGATCGACCCGAAGAA
>JBDKRX010000078.1:0-3144 GCA_039683175.1 Phycisphaerales bacterium | reverse complement strand
CTGCGCCAGCTTGGCCTCCGCCTGCCGGAGCATTCCGACAATCTGCTCCGCCGTGTGGTGCTTCTGGTTCACGAGAGTACCCTTTCATTCTATAACCCGATTCTTCTTATCGGATACTCTCTCATTGCATCTGGCATCGTTTTCGGGGAGCACCTCACCCAAACCAGCAGCGGTCTTCCCCGCAATTCCGTGAAGAGCCAAAAAAAAGCTGCGAATCCTTGCGAATTCGCAGCTTGATTCCCTACAGACTGCCTCGGCGTTGCCCGGAGCAGCATATTTCGTTCATGGCCTATTTCAGCCTGAGGCACAAGCCGGCGGAAATTGCGTGGCCATCATCGACAAGGTCGCTGATGTCGCCGGACCACATGTGGTACTGGTACTCAAGAAGGACTTCCATTCGTCTGGCCAATTGGAGTCGCAGGCCGACGATCGGTCCCCACAGGATGGAGATGGCGCTGTCGCTCTCGCTGATGTTCGCCTCGCTGTCGGGCACAATCTCGCCGTCAGAGACGATCATGGCCGTCCCACTGATGTCGACATCGGCGGTTGCCCAGGAAACGTGGGCGCCGACGTATGGCACGAGAGACTTGCCGGGGGAGAAATGCCACTTGACACGTCCACCGCCGCCGTAGACGGTGGTGTCGATATCGATGTCGTAGGACGCGAGAGTATCGGGGAAGGCCGGGTTGATCACGTAGGAGGGGGTTTCGGAGCCATCCAGCCATGAACCGAAGCCCGCGATACCGATCTCGAAGTTCCTGCTGGTGAAGTAGCCAATCCCCACGGATCCGAACCAGCCGTCGAGGTCGGCTCCCGTCTCACCTGCCAGGATGGAAGCCTGATCGTCGCCCTCGCCCGCGCCGCTCTCCATGGCGAGGCCGCCGAGGACTTCGATTTCGAGATCGCCTTTTTTGACCGAGCCGCTGGTCACACCGGCCAGAACCAGACAGATTGCCGAAAGCAGTATCAAGCTACGTCTCATATCCATTCCCTTTCATGACGTTTCTCACACGGGCTCTTTGCCGACAGGCACCGCCGCTGCGGCGATCACATAATCCGGACGCACCAGAGCCGGTGTCATCCTCTTATCGGCTGCCTCTGTACGGCTCTTCACCAGGAAATGGCATCCCTTCGCGGCAATTGTGAAGGGCCGATAATCCGTCGTGCGGGCAAAAAAGAAGCGTTGCGAGTCCTTTCGATCTCGCAACGCAGATTCGACCATCCCCGCAGGGGGCAAGTGCAGCTCCGGCAGGCGAGCGTCTCTCAGTTGAACTGGTGGACGATACCAAGCCAGACCTGGTGGGCGTCGTCGAACAAGTCGCCGAGATCGTTCTCGAACATCTTGTATTCATACTCGATGCAGAAGTCGTTGGAGCTGTTCAACTCGCATCGCAGGCCCACGAGCGGCCCCCAGATCAATCCATCCCCTTCATAGTCGAACTTGGACACCAGTGGGGAATCGGGAGTCTCAGGGTCCGTGAGCGTGACCTTGCCGTCCCCTTCGATGTTGCCCCACAGGAGCACCACGCCGGCATAGGGGACCCATTGATTCGTGGGCATGAAGTGGTACTTGATCTTGCCGCCGGCGGCCCAAAGGGTGAGGTCGCCGAGCGTGGTCTCGCTTTCCGCGTTGAAGTCCTCGTTGTCGGTAAACGCGTCGCCTGCGACTTCAAACTCGCTGTCGAGCCACATTCCCATGCCGACGCCCTCGATTTGAATGTTGTCGGTGAGAAAATAGCCGAGTCCGGCGGAGATCGAGAACAAGTCGATGTCCGATGTATCCCCATTTCCATTGATGCTCGACCAGTTGCCCGACAGGCTGACCTCCGTGTTTCCCTGCTGCACGGAGGCGCTCGCCACGCCGGCGAACGCCAGACTCGCCACGGACAGAAGAATCAAACCGTGTTTCATGATGCTCCCCTTTCAATTGTGTGGTCCATGAGGGCTCTGTGCGACAATCACAGCCATACAGTCCGAACGTCCTGGAACGGACGCCTTCCTTTATCATCGGTCGCCGTGCGGTTTCCGCTTCAACCTGCAGATGAACCGGACCGATAATCCGACGGGGGCGCAAAAAAAAACGTTGCGAGTCCTATCCGAACTCGCAACGCATGTTCAACTGTTTCGCAGGAGCTACATGTGGTCAACTCGGTGCCGCAGCGTCACATTGCCTCATCTTATTTGAACTGATGAATGAGGCCGACCAGCAGGGCATGACCGTCATCGAGCACGTCGCCCCTGAAAGTATCGCCACCGACCTGCGACGGCGCGTCCAGTTCCCATATATGGTTCTGGTACTCGACGTAGAAATCGTTGTTGGCATTCAACTCATACCGCAGACCGAGTACCGGACCCCACATGATGCCATCCACATCCACATCGCCGTCGCCGGACTCATCGTACGAGGCGTCTGCCCAGAAAAGCTGGAGCCCGACGTAGGGCACCCACTGATTGGTTGGCATGAAGTGATACTTGCCACGAAGGCCGATGCCGTACACGTCCACATCGACGTCGTCGTTACCCTGGGTAGCGGACTCTTCGTATGACGACCAGGCGCCCAGGGCAGCCACTTGTCCCTGGATGTTGTCGGTGAAGAAGTATCCGAGGGCGGCGGACAGGAACAGAGAGCTGAAGTCGCCGGTGTCCCCGTCACCGTTTGCGGACAGCCAGCCGCCGAGGAAATCGAGCTCGGTGTCACCTTGCTGCACGGAGGCGCTTGCCACGCCGGCAAATGCCAAGCTTACCACTGACAGAAGAATCAAACCACGTTTCATAGTACTCCCCTTTCAAATTGTGTCACTCACACTGGCTTACGGGTTGCCAACCACACCGATACCTGCACTCAAGAAACCGAAACATGATCCAGCACATCGGGTCGATCTCTTGCTCTGGCTCTCATATCCCACAGCCTCCTTGCTGTACAGGCAGACTGGATACGCAGTCGATTTATGTTTGTAGAAGTGTATCGAATTGGGCCTGGGAAGCAATCGAAAAACGCCGTCTTCCTGTTTTTTTTTGCGTGGAACGCATGAGGTAAACGGGTGAATTTGGTGTGACGAGTCGTTGGTTCTCCATTATGACAGCATGGCGGCGGAACGGCAAAAGCCTCACTGCAACACCTTGTTGGCGCGTGGGTTATGACCG
>JBDKRX010000077.1:0-81047 GCA_039683175.1 Phycisphaerales bacterium | reverse complement strand
ACAGCCCTGGCATTCCCTCTGACGGAGTGCCGGGCAAGGGGGGAGACTGCCTGTGAAGAACCGATACGCGATTCTTGTGTTCGGTGTTGTGGGGATTGCCCTTGCCGGCACGTATCTGTTCGCGCGTCAGGAAGGATACCTCGTCATCGATGCCCCTGGGGTCACGCTGCAACTCCAAGGTGCGTTCGGCCATCATCGGACATTGGAGTCTCGTGCAGAGCCGGTCGCAGTCCCGGCCCACACTCACCGACCGACGTCGTTGGAGTTGAGGTGGATGCGGGATGGCGACACCTGGCAGATGTGGAGCCAAGGCCCGTGGGGAGAGCTCGGTCGGATCAGGGTGCAGAGAGGCCAGACCACCACGATCAGATTGGGACCGCCCCTGTTGGTCAAGCCCAACGTTGGCATACTCCAAGGGCAGGTATCTGTCGACCTGCGAATCTTCGGGCAGGCGGGCGAACAATACACCAATCTGATTTGCCGAAATGACCGTCGAATTGCGGCGCCGCAGGTGGCGATTCTCGATGAGGCCGGCACGGTGCTCGCATCCGGGGCATTCGAATATGGCTGAGGCGGCACTTGCCGGTACTCGTGGCGAGTGCCAGACGATTTCAAGGGCAAGTTCCAGGTGCAGGTGGGCCTTGATCTCGGACCGTTCGAGGTCGAGCACGAGCAATCCTGGCACTCGTTGTGACCGTGTGGTTAAGGTGGCTGCGTGATATGACGATAATGGGAACATGCACGCGAAGAGGAGAAACTGGCCGTATCTACTGGTCGGCGTCATTGCCGCAGCCATCCCGCTTTCGGCCCTGTTCATGGAGCCGACAAGCAAGACCGAGGCGTCTTCCTCTGTTGAGCAGCAGGAACCCGGAGTGCTGCAACAGACCGATAACCTCGGCTATTCATGGGTCCTTCAGCAGGCCGGCGGGCCTTCGGTCCTGAGCTTCAAGAAGCCGGGCTCGCCCATTACCGTGAAGACGGGTATTCGCGACACCGGTTCCGGCGTCGTGCTGATCGGACTTGTGCTGGAGGGTCGGGCCGGCGAAACGTACCGGCCGACCGCGATCAGAAATCAGGTCCCGGCGGACCCCGCGCGTTTGCAGATTGTGGATAGGCAAGGCAATGTGCTCGACGAGGGCTACTTCGAATATGGCTGAGGCGGCGCCTGCCGGTACTCGTGGCGAGTACCAGAGGGCTTCAAGGGCAAGTTCCAGGTGCAGGTGGACATCAACCTCGGGCCATTCTCCCTCAAGCACGACCGCCCCTGGCACTCCCTCTGACAGAACACCAAGCCGCTCTGGAGGGTCCGGATGAGCAAGCGGCGCTGGACCATCCTGCTCGCGGCGGTTCTCCTCGGCACGGGGTTGCTGTGGTTGGTCCTTGGCCGCGAGTCCATCCAGGAGGGTCGGTGCAGGCTGATCCGCAAGAAGGTGGACCCGGGCAACTCATTGATGTGGCTCGTCGAGCGGCATGTGACGCCTCTGGCGGCCAAGCCGGACGGCATACAGGACCTACCCACCGATTTTCAGCAACCCCGCTACTACGCAATCAAGGGCGGCGACCAGCCGGTCCTGGCGGTGGCGGACTTTTCTCGGAAGCTCGTGCGTCTGTGCGTGGATGCGGATAGAGACGGTGTCTTCTCGGCGGAACGCTGCTTCACGGCCAGAGTGAGCGAGAAGACGCCGGTGAGCGGTCGCAGGCAGCAGATCGGGCCGATCTCGCTGATTTCCCGCGGCAGCGCTGGCAGGGTCAACGACGGATTCGATGTGGGGTGTTTTCGCGAAGACGCCCGTGGCCTGCTGGTCCCGTCCGCCGCCTTCTATCGCACGGGCAAGGTCCGCCTGGCCGGCCAGACGTACCAGGTGGCGGTGGTGGACGGCGATTTCGACGGCCTGTTCAAGTCGATCCTGCCGTTGCCTCTTGCTGACCACACGCTATGGGCTCGCCCCGGCTGTGATGTGTTCGCCATCGATCTGAATCGCAACGGAAAGTTCGAGCACTCATTGCGCCAGGAGTCCGAGATCTTTCCGCTCGGAAAGCTGGCGAGAGTCGGGGACGTCTACTATGTCATCGATCTCGCACCGGACGGCACCGGTCTTGCGCTCTCCAGGACCGAACCGCAATTCGGGACCCTCGTCGTGGAAGCGAATGATGTGGCCGTGGAACTGAGACTGTGGTCCGACGCCGCGGATCAACACCTTCCGTACAACCGCCAGTGGCAGCTTCCGCCCGGTAAGTACACGGCGATCCATGCGGTGCTCACAGCCAGAGATACGTCCGGGGACATCTGGGCATTTTTGCCCTTCGTGCCGGTATTTGCCGCTGACTGCTTGGGACCGCTCGACTTCTTCACAATCGAACCTGGAGTGACGACCTCGATCCGGGTCGGGCCACCGTTCGTCGTGAAGGCGGAAGTACAGACGCAGCGTGATGGGAGGACGGTGGAGATCAATCCGGTGCTTGTCGGCTGCGCAGGCGAGGCGTACTCGGCGGCGGTCCAGCGGAATGGGGAACGTCCAGCACCGCCCGCGGTCAAGGTCGTTGATGAGAAAGGGACTGTTCTGGTGGCAGACAAGTTCCAATATGGCTGAGGTGGCACCTGCCGGTACTCGTGGCGAGTGCCAGAAGGTTTCAAGGGCAAGTTCCAGGTGCAGATCGAGATGGACCTGGGGCCCTTTGAAGTCACGCACGAAAGGAGTTGGCACTCCATCGAGTAACAGGATCACGATCCAAACGTGTACCGGCGGGTTCAGAGACGTCTCTGGCCCGCCTTTTTTATTGGCAAGGATGTTCTGTAGGAGGCACAAGAATGTGGACATCATGTGAGCGGGAGAGAATTGCGGGGATGGCACTGATGGTCGTGGTCCTGCTATTCGCAGCGGCCTACGCCGGGCCGCCGCTGCCGACACACCAGGTGGAGGGCAACAGCGGCGTCTTCATCACGCCGACGGCGTATTTCGCCAACCCGGCCGAGCCGAACGAGGTCTTCGGCCTGCCCAGCATCTCGGGCACCTACGCCTACATCGGCCAGAAGGGCTTCGAGGCGTTCGTCATCACGGAGAATCTCTGCGGCCGGGTCGAGCTCGGCTACGCGGTCGAGCGGATCGGCCTGGGCGACTGGCCCGACGACGTGCGGGACACGACAGGCATGCGCGTCCAGGACGATGCGTACCTGCACAACTTCAACGCCCGGCTGTTGGCCGTCAAGGAAGGAGCGTTCGGATGTAGCTGGACGCCCGCCATATCCGTGGGCGCGCACTACAAGTGGAACCAGGACCACGAGGACATCGACGAGCAACTGAATGGCACGTGCGATCAACTGGGCTCGGACCACGACAGCGGCGTGGAGTTCACCCTCACAGCCACGAAGACCCTCGCGGGCCTGCTGCCTCGGCCTCTGATCCTCTCGGCGGGCCTTCGCAATGGGGACGCCATTCACACCGGCCTGCTCGGCTTCGCGGGCGAGCGGCGCACCACGCTCGAGGGCAGCGCGATCTATTTCCTCGGCGACAAGCTCCTGATCGCGGGCGAATACCGCCAGAAGTCCGACCTGTGCGACGAGATCAGCGTCGGCGACACCGACCTGGTCAAGTCCGAAGACGACTGGTGGGACATCTGTCTCGGGTACATCGTCGACGACCACGTCACCGTCGCGGGCGGATACGCCAACTTCGGCCGCATCCTGAACCACCAGGAAGACAACGTGTGGGCCATCCAGGTCAAGTACGAATTCTAAGGGAGATCGACATGAAGAGCGTAAGCGGAATCGGGTTGAAGGATGTGCAGGGGGTCTACAGTGGGCCCGAGGGGAGACTGTGGGAGCTGGTTATGGGCGAGCAGGTCCATATCGGGGGCCTCACCTCGTCGATGGATCTGGCCGAGCAGGCAGGCATCGGAGCCGGCATGAAGGGCGTCGATCTGTGCTGCTGCAACGGCGCGGGCATGCGATTCCTCGTTCGGTTTCGCAACGTCGCCCATATGACCGGCGTGGACGCCACCCAGACGGTTGTCGAGCTGGGCAAACAGCGGTGCAAGCAGGCCGGCCTGGCCGACAAGATCGATTTTACCCTGGCCGATGTGTGCAACAGCGGGCTGCCGGCCAACAGCGCCGACTTCGTCTGGGGGGAGGACGCCTGGTGCTATGTCGTGGATAAGAACAAGCTGATCGCCGAAGCGGCCCGAATCGTCAAGCCGGGCGGCGTCATTGCGTTCACCGACTGGGTCGAGGGCAAGGATTTGTCGCAGCCGGAGGCGCAGCGGTTCCTGCGATTCATGAAGTTCCAGAACATCCAGAGCCTCGGCGGCTGCCGCGACCTGCTGAAGGCCAACGGCTGCGAGGTGATCGCCGCGAAGGACACCGGCCGATTCGCACCCTGCATCGACCTCTATCTGAATATGCTCGGCCTCCAGTTGACGTACGACACATTGCAGATTATTGGTTTCGACCAGGACCTGATGGCGGCCCTGGCGGCGGAGATGGCGTTCGCGCAACAACTCGCCCACGCGGGCAAGATCGTCCAGGGACTGTTCGTCGCACGAAGAAACACGTGATAAAAAGAACTTGCCACAGAGGCACGGAGGGTACAGAGCAGGATGATGAAGGACGTGCTCGGCATTCTCTGTGTCTCTGTGGTGCATACTTGGGTGAAGGTTGAGAGAAAGGACATCATGGGAAACTGCTGTGACAAGCGCGATGTGAAGATCGATCCGACCGATCCTTGTCACCCGCCGCAGGTGACGTGCGGGTCGAAGAACGCGGCATCCGCGCAGGCGGGCTGCCCACTGGCGTGGTTCAAGCAGATGATTCCGAACTGCCTGCAATATGCACGCGATGCGAAGGCCAAGGGCAGACCGATTGTCGGAATCATGTGCGAATACACGCCGCGGGAGCTCATCCTGGCGGCGGGCGCAGTGCCGGTCTGTCTGTGCGGCGGCTCGGCGGAAACGATCGGTCCGGCCCAGGAGCATCTGCCCGCCAACCTGTGCCCGCTCATCAAGTCCACCTACGGCTACCACCTCCAGAAGAAGAACCCATTCCTGGAGATGGCGGATATGATCGTCGCGGAAACCACCTGCGACGGCAAGAAGAAGATGTACGAGCTGATGGGTGAAACCCGCACGATGCACGTGCTGGAATTGCCTCAGAAGCCCGACGATGCCGACGCGATGACCCATTGGGTCAGCGAGCTTCGCAAGCTCAAGGCCCGACTCGAAGAGGCCTTCGGCGTTACGATCGGCGAAGAGAAGATCCGGCAGGCGATCCGAACGATGAACCGCGAGCGGTCGCTCCGGCGGCAGTTGGCGGAGTTGATGAAGTCGGATCATCCACCCCTGACCGGCCTGCAGTTGCTCCTGTACAAGAGCAGCATCTCGGGTATCTGCGCCGACTTCGCACAGTACGAGCGTGCACTGGAGATGTACGCAGCCAAGAAGCCCGTCGCCGGCGAGAACTCGAAGGTCCGCGTCCTGATGACGGGCGCGCCAATGGCGCACGGCGCCGAGCGCGTAATGGAGATCGTCGAATCGCACGGCGGACTCGTCGTGTGCACGGACAACTGCACGGGATTGAAGCCGATCCTCGAAGACGTGGAGGAAACAGTTGCCGACCCAATCATCGCACTGGCGGAAAAGTACTTCCATCTGCCGTGCTCGGTGATGACCAGGAACACCCGTCGGCTCGACGTCCTGCGGAAGCTGGCAAAGGAATACCGAGCCCAGTGCGTCATCGACCTCGTCTGGCAGGCGTGCCTGACGTATGATGTCGAGTCCTTCTTCGTCAAGCAACTGGCGGAGAAGGATTTGGGCGTCCCCTTCCTGCGGATCGAGACGGACTACTCGCCCTCCGATTCCGCCCGGATCGCACTGCGGGTCGAGGCGCTGTTCGAAACCGTTCAACAGAGGGCTTGTGCGGAAACATGAGAGAGCCGACCCGAACCATCGTGTATACATGTCCCTACGTGCCGCCGGAGTGGATCGCGGCGCACGGACTACAGGCCCGGCGGCTGATCCCGCTTCCGGCCGAGGGGGAATCCATCGCGATGCGGACCGAAGGCCTGTGTCCCTATGCCCGCGCCTTTGTGAATGAAGCCGCCGCGGATACCGCCTGCGACGGGATCGTCGTCACGACCCTGTGCGATCAGATGCGGCGGGTATATGATCTGCTGGTTCTGGGCAGCGACAAGCCAGCGTTTCTGCTGAACGTGCCCAAGACCTGGCAGACGGTCGCCGCCCAAAGACTCTATGTGGATGAGTTGAAGCGTCTGGGCCGCTTTCTGGTTCGCCTCGGCGGCCGAACCCCGTCCAACGACCAGCTTGTGAAAACGATGATCGAGCCTGCAGGCTGTGCCGTGCGCACCCTCTCTCCCGTAACATGGGCGTCCCGCCCATGTCGTAGCACGGGCATCTTGCCCGTGGATGTCCCTGATGCTCATGGGCGGGACGCCCATGCTACTCACGGGCAGGATGCCCGTGCTACGGCGGTCGCGGTGGTCGGTGGACCCTTGATGCAGCGAGATCGCATCCTGTTCGATCTGATCGAAGACTGCGGCGGACACATCGTGCTCGACGCAACCGAAACAGGCCAGCGAGGCCGACGACGCCCGTTCGACCGCAGACGACTCATTGAGGACCCGCTGATGGAGCTTGCCGACGCGTACTTCGGCATTCCCGACGCGTCCCGCAGGCCGAACAGCGAGTTGTATGAGTGGCTCAAGGCGGAACTGACGCAAACGGGCGCTCGCGGCGTCGTGTTTCATCATTACGTATGGTGCGACGCCTGGCGGGCGGAACTGGCTCGCTTGAAGGAGTGGGTCGGCCTGCCTGTGCTCGGCCTCGACAGCGACGGCCACACGGAAACGAGCCTGGCCCGCTCGCAGAACCGCATCCGGGCCTTTCTGGAGATGCTTCAGTGACCGGCGAGCCCAGACAAATCACGTTGGACCAGTGGGATCGCGAGTACGCCCGCCTGCGGGCGGCGGGCATGAGCGAGCCCGTCTACGGCGGTCTGCTCAGCCGGCACGTGGCCGACGGCGACACCCGGCTGCTCAAGCTCCGCTACGACAACTCGCCTGCGGCCCTGCGACTGTGGAATTTCCTCCTGACCGAGGAGGACCGGCTCCAGGCCGCACGGGACAGCGGCAGGAAGCTCGTCGGCACGATGAAGGACCTCGGCACCGTGCCTGTCATGGCGTACAGCCTCGACAACCTCGTCGCATTCTACCCCGACGGTGCCTGGTGGATTCCGTGCGTGATGGAGTTGAACGCCGGCTTGCTCGGGATCGCCGACTCGCTCGGCATCGACGAGTCCTTCTGCCCGGTCCGCGCGATGCTCGGCGCATTCGTCACCGAAGCCCATTTCCCCATCCCCGACCTGCTGACGTGCAGCGTGGGCGCGACTTGCGACGATTTCTCCGCCATTGCCCAGCGTCTCAACGGCCTGGGACACCCGATCCTCTGGTGGGAGATCCCGCATCGCAGGGCCCCCGATCCCGATGAAGACACCGTGACGCTGCCCGGCGGGTTCTCGGCGCCAAGGAGCCAAATCGCATTCGTCCAGTCGGAGTTGGATCGAGTCCGAGCCGCACTGGAGGAGACGGCGGGTCGGTCGTTGGACGACAGGATGCTCGCGAACGGAATCGCAAAGGCCAATCGCGTCCGCCGACTGCTCGGGCAGCTTTGCCATCTGGCGTTTACCGCCCCGCGGTGCCCGATGCCTGCCCTGGAAATGCTCATTGCGGAGATGCTCGCGATCCATTTCTGTTCGGATCAGGACGAGACGATCCTGGTCCTCGAAGAACTGTTGGATGAAGTCAACCGGCGTGTGGCTGCGGGGACAGGGCATCTCTCGCCCGATGCGGCTCGGATCTTCTGGGTAAACCCGGTGGCCGACCTGCAGGTGATGAATCTGCTGGAAGATAGCGGCGGGCGGGTCTGTGGCACGGAGTACCTCTTCGCACATGCACTGGACCCGATCCCGACGACGCTGCCCCCGATGGAGGCGCTGGCTCAAATGGCGCTGGCCGACCCGATGGTCGGCTCGGCAATCGATCGGGCCACGAGAATCGTCGCGGAGATCCGCCGATTCGGCGCTGAAGCGGTGCTCGTCTCCCGCATCCCCGGCGCGAGCCATTGTGCCCTGGAGGGCGAGATCATCGGCGCCATCGTTCGGGAGCAGTGCGATGTGCCCGTGCTGGAAATCGAAGTGCCCTCCATCACGGACGCCACGCAGGCGACTCTGTGCACCCGCCTTGAAGCTCTGGTGGAGACGGTGAAGGAGAAGAGGCAATGAAGACAAATTCGAAATCCGAAACAAATCCAAAGGTCCCAAATCCAAATGACAGAAACGCTGCCGCCCTTCCGATGGTTTGTTTCGGATTTTGGATTTGGGTCATTTGAATTTGTTTCGGATTTCGTGCTTCGAGTTTCGTGCTTTCGGAGTATGACATGACGGTCTATGCAGGAATCGACGCCGGCTCGCGGGCAATCAAGGTCGTGCTGATCGACGCCAATGGCTCAGGAATCATCGCGAGGGCCCAGGCCGATCAGGGTATCGAGCAGGATCGGCTGGCCTGCGAACTGTTTGACCGAACGCTCGCGGACAGCGGGATCGGCCGGTCCGACGTCCGTCGCATCGTCGCGACGGGTTACGGGCGCAACGCGATCCATGTGGCCGATACGACGATCACCGAGATCACATGCCATGCCGTGGGCATGCGGCGTCTCGTCCCCGATGCAAAGACCGTCATCGATATCGGCGGGCAGGACAGCAAGCTCATTCGCCTGGACGGCAGCGGCAAGGTGCGGGATTTCGCGATGAACGACCGCTGCGCCGCAGGCACAGGCCGGTTCCTCGAAGTGGTCGCCGAGCGGCTCGGGATTCCCGTCGGCGATCTCGGCGCGATGGCGTCGAAGAGCCGCAGCCCCGCCGCGATCAGCAGTATGTGCGTGGTCTTCGCGGAGACGGAGATCATCGGCCTGCTTGCCGGTGGACGCCCGGGCGAGGACATCGTCGCCGGCGTCCAGAACGCCATCGCCTCGCGGATCGTCGCCATGGCGGGCCGGAGCGTGGAGCCGCCCATCCTCTTCACGGGCGGCGTCGCACGAATCTCGGGGATGGACACCGCGCTGCAAACCGCCCTGGGTCAGGCGGTCAAGATTTCGCCCGAACCCCAGATGACCGGTGCGCTGGGCGCCGCCTTGCTGGCCCGACGGCATTGTGAGAATATGAACGCGTAGTACTACGACCACCCTGATTGGGTGAGCGGGTGCCATGTCTACGCTTGTGTAGACATGCCTGACTGGGCGCAGAGACATGCTTACGCAAGCGTAAGCATGGCACCCAAATCGGATGCTCCGCTAAGCAGACCCACCATCTTAGTGTGGTCACAATAGGTCTTCCTTGCAGAGGATTGAATGATGATCGATATGGAACGACGAAAACGGGTGATGCAACGATCCATCAGGCTCGGACACTGCATCTGCGACGCGAAGCAGCCGTGCCCCTGCCCGACGTTCAGGGAGAAGAACGTCTGCTCCTGCGCGGGCGAACGGGAGGAGAGTCCGACCGGACCCGTCCGGTTGACCAAGCTCGTGGAGAAGGCGGGCTGCGCATCGAAGATCGACCAGGCATTTCTCAAGAAAGTGCTCAGGGATTTGCCTGCGGTGGACGATCCCCGCGTCCTGGTCGGCATGGCAGCGGGCGACGACGCAGGGATTTACGACCTGGGCGACGGCCAGGCGCTGGTCCAGACGGTCGATGTGTTCACCCCCTCGGTGGACGATCCGTACACCTTCGGCCAGGTCGCCGCGGCCAATTCCGTCAGCGACATCTACGCGATGGGCGGCACGCCGATGACCGCGCTGTCCGTGATCGGATTCCCTGTGAGGAAGATCCCCGACCAAGCCATGTTCGACATCCTTCGCGGCGGCATCGACAAGATGAAAGAAGCAGGCTGCGCCATCATCGGCGGCCACAGCATCAACGACCCCGAGATCAAGGCAGGGTTCGCAGTCACCGGGATGATCGACAAGGCCCGCGTCGTCACGAACGCCGGCGCGCGGCCGGGCGACGTGCTGATCCTGACCAAGCCGCTGGGCACCGGCATCGTCGCGTTCGCCGCCCAGATCGACCGCGCCAAGGCCGAGAGCATCCAAGCCGCGGCTGCCTCAATGACTTCGCTGAACAAGACCGCCGCGGAGCTGATGGTCGAATTTGGCGCCCATGCCGCAACGGATGTCACGGGCTTCAGTCTCATGGGCCACCTGGCGGAGATGGCTCGTTCCAGCGGCGTGGACGTCCAGATCGTCTGGGACGATCTGCCCCTGTTCGAAGGGGTGTTGGAATACGCGGCCGCGGGCATCCTGCCCGGCGCGATCGAGCGGAACAAGGAATCCTGCGCCGACCGCGTCGTCTCCTCGGGGAAGCTGCCCCAGGAGATGATCGACATTTGCTTCGATGCCCAAACCTCCGGCGGGTTGTTGATCGCCATCGAGCAGAGCAAAGCGACAGGTCTGCTCAAGGCCCTCCACGATCGCGGCGTCCCGGCGGCAACGATCATCGGCAAGATCAAAGGCAAAGGAACAGGCCTGATCCACCTTGAATCCAGCGGCAAGCGCGCGATTCCGTCGCCGGTTGCCACCGAGGCGGACGAACCTTCACAATCATCAATCGTGAATCATCACTCATCAATCCAGAGCGTTCCCTGTTGTGCGGACGCGGTCGCCGCCGGCCCAGGCGAGCCGGGCTCGGAGATGGACCAGGTCAAAGCGGCGTTCAAGCAGTTCCTCAGCGCCGCCAGTTCCCCACATGGTCTGGACGCCTATACGAAGCAAGCGATGGCCCTCGCGCTGTCGGTGGCTCTGCGGTGCGAACCGTGCCTGAAGATGCACTTGAAGAACGCTCGGCAGAAGGGCTTCACGCAGGCAGAAATCGACGAGGCCGCCTGGATGGGGATCAGTTTCGCAGGCTCTCCCGCGATGGTGTTCTACCAGCAGGTTCTCGACGCGACGAACAAGTGAGAGAATGCTACTTGTCCGCCTCGGGCACGTACCGACCTTCTTTGAGGTGGATGACCGTGTCGACGGGCTTCACGTCGGGAGGAGCCATGACCGTGCCGAAGGTCGGCTCGGCGGGCCGGATCTGCACGGTTCCGCCCTCGGGCGAAGCTGAAGCTGACGGCCCTGCAACGTCTGGTCCGAGAGTCCGCGTGTCGCCCCATCCTGTGCCTGGTTTCTCCGCGGGCATCGGCGTTTATCTGCGGCTGCACTTCCTTCTCCTCGATTTGCGAAAGGAATTGACAAGGCCATGACTTTCGGCTACATTCTCGGGAAGAGTGCGAACCGGTTTTCAGAAGCTATGCGCGAAGGGGCTTCCATGATCCGGCCTACCGACCCAACATCATCGTGTGCGGCGTGCGATCATTCCCTGACCCAAAAGTACCGGCATTCCGGGATTGGCGGGATGCGCCGTGCGCCACATTTGCGGAAAGGAGACGTAGTCATGGGCCGCATCCACATCACTCCAAGACGTCTGATGTTCTGTCTGCTTGGCTTGTCTGTTGTGCTGTTCGCAGTCGTGGGACTCGCGCGGGCAGGCGGCGATCCTCTGTTGAACACGCCGCCGCCGAAACCCGTGCGAATCCCGGCGGAATTCGAGCCCATGCAGGCCGTAGTGGCCAACTGGCTGGCCGATGCCGATGGTGACCTGTACAGGTACCTTGCAGAAGACACAAAGTTGGTCATGCTCTGGGAATCCGCCAATGTATATGAGTTGATCCAGAGCAGCTTGTCGAATTATGGTGTCAACATGGGCAACTGCGAGTTCTACCAGGTCTCGAACGTCCCCATCATGCGAGACGCATTGCCGTGGCTGCTGTTTGCAGATCAGAACAAGGCGGCCTTTGTACACAACGAACCTGCAACAGACTACTGGGCAATTCCCCCCTATGGCCTGACACAAGGGTACACCATCTATCGCAGCGGCCTGACCGTTCAGGGGGGCGATTTCATGACCGATGGTCAGGGCACCGCCGCCTCCCTGGATGACACCGCCATCCGCCACGCAGCGATGGGGGATGGGTTCATGGAGCGAGTCCGGGACTATTGGGGCGTCCAGACGTACTTCTTTGTCCCGGATGAGAACGACAAGTACTTTCATATCGACTGCATGGCCAAGTTCCTTTCTCCGGATACGGTCATGGTCTTGAGGACGCCTTCCTCTCACGATCGCCACGAGTGCCTCGAGGGGGCCGCCGCCTATTTTCGCAAGCAGGTCAGTTGTTATGGAACACCCTACAACGTGGTGCGTGTGGACGCACGCAAAGACGAACCCTATACGAACTCCCTGATCGTCAATCGCAGGGTCTTCGTGCCCATCGTCGATGGCCAGGCGGACGCCAATGCCCTCGCCAGTTATGAGGCGGCCATGCCGGGCTATGAGGTGATCGGAGTCCGCAACTGCTATCCGGGCACCAACAACACCGTGTGGTCGTCGGGTATTGCCCTGCACTGCATGACCATGGGCATTGCCGATGAGCAGATGCTGTACATCGAGCATACGCCGCTGTTGGATCGCCCGCCTGCTTCACAGGGGTTCCCAATCAGTGCCCGGATCGTCGCCCACAGCAAGACCGAGTTCGTGGAGGGGACCCCGGTCGTCTTGTGGAGAACGGTGACCGACGCCAATGAGGCGCAACCACCTGAGTCGTGGAACTCCCTGCCCATGAGTCGCCAATCCGAGTTCGGGGAGCACCAGTATCTGGCTTATATCCCCGCGCAACCCGTGGGCACGGTCATCCAGTACTATCTGCGGGCCAGAGACGCCTCCGGCCGGGATGAGACGCATCCCTATATCGGCGAGCCACAGGCCCACACCTTCACGGCAACCACCCTGGGCGCCAACGTCAGCGCGATATCGGCCCAGCGAGGCGGCACAGTCGAGGTCTACATGAACGCCGGCCTCGATAACGCGCAGCAGAGCTACCGTCTTTCGTATTCCCTTTCCGCCGACACGGAACTCCTGGAGAATCCGCAGGCTGCGTTGCCGGATACGACAGTCTTCACCGGATTCAACGGCCAATTGGACGACGCCGGGATCGGCGCCGCCCGGATGACCCTTGTGGGGCCGCTGACCTCCGATTGGGTCGGCACGAGGATTCTTTTTTCTCTGGAACTCACGGATCAGCAGAACGACATCCCGGATACGGTGTCTATTCAGATTCTGGAGTAGACATGCGGTGGGCAGAGCCCACCCTGCCGCTGTCGCCCCATCGTGTGTCCTGCGTGTCCGCATGCACTGGCGCTCATCCGCAGTTTCGCGCGTGGACCCGGCGTCAAGCCATGCGAGAATCGACGAGGGTGGCGACGATCGTGACGCCGTTGAACATGGCGTGCATGAAGATAGGACGCAGCAACGAGCCGCTCTTCTCGTAGCTGTAGCCCAGGCCCATGGCCAGGATGAACAGGGCGGGCCAGTGCTCGCTGTTCGTGTGGATGGCGGCGAACAGGATCGACGTGATCGCGATGGCCAACCAGGGCCGGCCGAGGTAGGAGCGGATCATCGACTGGAACATGCCTCGGAACATCAGCTCCTCGACCAGCGGCGCGACCAACACCGCCAGGACCACCATGAGGATCTGCAAGGCCACCGAGCCGGACTCTGTGATGACCTCCAGGGCCTCGTGCTGGGGCAACTGAAAGGACTGGTTGAAGTGCTTCATCACAAGGATGGTCAGGCTCAACATCGCCATGACGAGCGGCCAGACGGCGGCCAGAGTGAGGAAGGCATGGGCCATATCCTTCGGGATGGTCCTCCATCGCAGGCCGAAGCCTTTCAGACCCCGGGCGAAGCTGACTTTGGCCACGATGAGGACAAAGACGATGGTTGCCAGCGAACCGCAGGTGGAGAGGAGATTGCCCAGGAACGCGGCTTTCCAGTCGTCGAGCCCGGCGGCGAGCAGGCCGGCAAAGGCGCCGAGCGTGTACGTGCTCAGGAGCCAGAGGAAGAACACCAGGAAGGGCAGCAGGAAAATCATGCTGTTTCGTCGGGGCTTCGAGCCGGCCAGGGCCTTGCGGCCGAGGGAGGTGCTCAGTAGCCACCAGGCGAACAGGGCAACCCCGAGAGCCACGGGGATCAGGTCCGCCGCGGTGGCCGGCGAGGTCTGTTGTTCGAGTCCTTGCGACATGCTTTCGGGATTTACTATTTCCTTTCGGCGATGTACTATGGCAAACGGGACACGGGAGGCTGCAACGTCGCCGCTCGGTCGTCCGCGAATAGTAAGTCATAAGGCACGGATAGTAAATCAGAAATGGATGTCTTTCGCATAGAAGGCCCGGTCCGACTGGCCGGCCACGTCGACGTAAATGGATCGAAAAACGCATCGCTGCCGATCATGGCGGCCGCACTCCTGGCGCCCGGCAACTCGACCCTGCTCGGGGTGCCCCGGCTGGCGGATATCAGCGTATTCAAAGAGCTGATCGAGCAGTTGGGCTGCAAAGTGGAGCGGCGGGACGACGGCGTGCTCACGATCGACGCCACGAAGATCGATAACCCCATCGGGCCGTACGATATCGTCCGCAAGATGCGGGCGTCGGTTTGTATCCTTGGGCCGCTGCTGGCGAGGTGCGGACGAGTGGAGGTCTCGATGCCCGGCGGCTGCGCGATCGGCGACCGGCCCATCGATTTGCACCTCATCGGCCTGCGGCAGCTCGGGGCGCAAATCCATCTCAAGAACGGCTACGTTATCGCGGAGGCGCCGCAGGGCCTCAAGGGGGCCAGCATCTTCCTCGGCGGTCCCTTTGGAAGCACCGTTCTGGGCACCGCGAATGTGCTAATGGCCGCGACGCTGGCGAAGGGCCGGACCATCATCGAATCCGCGGCGTGCGAGCCGGAGATCACCGACCTGGCGAACTGCCTCAACGCGATGGGGGCCCGGGTCGCCGGCATTGGTTCGCCGCGATTGGTTATCGACGGTGTCAGCCACCTCCACCCGGTCCAGTACCGTGTGATTCCCGACCGGATCGAAGCGGGGACTTTCATGGCGGCCGCGGCCATCACGGGTGGCGAAGTGCACATCAGCCATTGCCGGCTCGAGGACATGATGGCCGTCGTGGATCGCCTGCGGATCATCGGCATCACAGTGGAAGCCAACGGCGACGGCTGTACCGTAGCCGGCACCGAGAGCTTCGAGCCTGCCGACATCACAACCCAGCCGTACCCCGGGTTCCCGACCGACCTGCAGGCGCAGTTCATGGCCCTCCTGGCCCTGGCCCACGGCAACAGCGTCGTCGTCGAGAAGATCTTTCCCGATCGCTTTATGCACGTCGCCGAACTGAACCGCATGGCGGCCAATCTTCGCAAGGAGGGGTCCGCCGTGATTATCGCCGGGGTCAAAAAGCTGGTGGCCGCCCCCGTAATGGCCTCGGACCTGCGGGCCTCCGCGGCGCTGGTCATCGCCGGCCTGGCCGCCGAGGGCACCACGATCGTGAACCGCGTCTACCACATCGATCGCGGGTACGAACACATCGAGGAGCGGCTCAACCTGCTTGGCGCCAAGGTCTACCGCGAGGAGGGCGGCACCGTGTAAGTCCGGGCCGCGTCGCACTTCGCAGAAGCCTTTTCTCGCGACGATTGCCCCAGACGGAGCGCAGATGAAGAAGAAGCTCGTCAGAACGATCCGGACCGCCGTCGTCGCCACCGTCATTCTGGCGATCGTCAGCGTCGTGGGCGTGGCTCTGCTGGCGAATACCGCCGTGAAGACAGCCGTTGAGAAGGCCGGTGTCAAAACGCTGAACGTGCCCGTGCAGGTCCAAAAGGTGAGCGTCTCCCTCCTGCGAGGGTCCGCCCTTTTACAGACAATAGCCGTCGCCAATCCTGAGGGCTATCAAGGGCCGTCGCTGCTGACACTCCAAACGGTTGACGTCTCCGCGGACGCTGGATCACTGCTGCGCAGTGAAATCCTCATTCACGACATGCAACTGAAGGGCATGGAGGTCTTCGTCGAGCAAGACGGCCTCAAGAACAACCTCTACGAGGTCATCGAGCCGCTGCGCCGCCCGCACGAGCCGACCGGCAAGGCACTGGTCATCGACCGGCTCACCATCGAGGACATCATCGTGCACGTCGCCCTGCCGTCACTGCCCGGCCAGTCCCAGGCGCAAACGATAGACCTCAAGGTCGCCCCCATCACCATGACCGACCTGGGTCGCAACGAGCGGATGGACACCACCCTGCTCATCAGCAAGGTAGTGCTGGCGGTGGCCGCCGGCGTCGCCGACCAGGGAGGCGGCATCCTGCCCAAAGAGACCCTCAGCGGAATCACCGGCGTCCTCGACAAGGCCATCGACATCGGTCGGATTCTCTTCGGCGGCAAGAAGGACCCATAGTCGCCGGATGGTTTGCGAGACTTCGGAGTTGCCCTGTATGTGAACTGGGGCGCGGCTCTCGTCGAACCGTCGAATGATCATCCGGTGGGCGATCAACCCTTCTTCGGCATCACCATCTCGATGGGCGCCACCGTGTTGGACACCTTCTATGCCGACGCGCTCACGAAACAGGGTGGCGGTTGGATGCTCGCCGGGTACAACGGCGGCGATCTCTGGTACAAGACCGGGCAATGGAGTGTCGATTTATCCAGTTACAATCTCGGTGACATAGTCACCGTGCAGATGTACGTCGCCGATTGCGGCTGGGGCGGACATGGCGGCTACGCCTTCCTGGACAGCATCGGCACCGTCCAACCCCCGTTGCCGCCCAGCACGGTCCCAGTCCCCGGGGCCCTTCTGCTCGGTGGTCTTGGGATGGGGCTCGTCGCCCGGATGCGCCGCCGGCTGGTTTGATTGTGCACGAGTTCTGCCTGCGTCGGCGGGCTACCTGAATCAGAAAGCGGGCCGGAGCCTTGCGTCGGGCTTCCGGCCCGCTTTTCGATTGCTCCGCACTGCAAAGGCACAACATCTTGTCTTCTTGACAAGCATTGGGGACAGACCCCACAAGTCGCCCCAAGCACGCAGGAATCCGGACGCCGGCCACGACCAATTGCCTGGCACGCCTGACGCGGTCGTGCCGGGGGAGTCTTTCGCGTTCCGGCCTCCGGTGTGAGCGCGAGCGAAACGCTCGCTTGCAGGCTCAGGAGTCACGGGGAGGGCGTTCCCGGCCATGGGCGGTCGCCAACCCCTCCGCCAAGGCGATCCCCCTCGACGAGGCAGAGAACGACCTGCGAGAATCCAACAGCTAATTGCCCTTTCACTGCTCTTCCGGGCGTCCGACGGCGCCCAGGGAAGTCCCTTCCACCCACGCTCTCTCCCCGCTCCGGCGTAGCCGCAGGCGAATTCACCCGTCACACGCAACGACGAATTGACCCGATTCGGCACTGTGCTCGCAATTTGTGTGAAGAAAAGAACCCGCCGGGAGTCTATACTGGCAGACGCTGAACTTTGCGACTCGTTCCGGATCCCAGGGGGGACCAGGAGTGGCAAACGTGAACGGCACGTGTCAGGACAATACGGTGGCTCTGTGGGATGCGCATTCAAGCCGGAGAGAGGCGTTTGAAGCCATTGTCAAACGCCATATGAAGGATGCCTATCTGATCGCGTTGGGTCTGGTCGGCAACCGCGAGGATGCTCTGGAGTTGTCCCAGGAGGCTTTTTCTCGGGCCTACGAGCACTATGACCAGCTCCAATCCAAGGGCAAGTTCTTCCCGTGGTTCTATCAGATCCTTCGGAACCTGTGCTTCAGCCACCTGCGGAAAAGACGGGTCCGTCGGGCCAGCTCGCTGGACGACACCCAGTGTGGTTGTCCCGAGCCCGAGGGCCAGGAGTGTTTCGAGCCCGACGCCATCGCCGAACGGAACGAGGCCAAGGATCGCATCTGGAAAGCAATGAGCCGGCTCGATGACAAGCACCGCGAGGTGATCATCCTGCGGCACTTCAGAAATATGTCCTACGACGAGATGGCGAAGGTGCTCTTCTGCAACAGGGGGACGGTGACAAGCCGCCTGTTCTACGCCCGCCAGGAATTGAAAGAGATTTTGGAACACCAGAGGGGTGCCCCGGACGAATGCGAGGCCGGGGAGCCCGAGAAAGGAGGTCAGACGTTATGACCTGCCAGGACCACAAAGACCTCATGATGGCTTACCTGGACAATGAATTGAACGAGGAGCAGAGGCGGGCTTTCGAGGAACATCTGGCCGGCTGTCCCGATTGCACGCGGGAGCTGGCGGAGTTTCGCAAGCTCAAACGGATGACCGACTGCGTGGCCTTCGTCGAGCCGGAGGATCGGGTCTGGGAGCAGTATTGGGGGAACGTCTACAACCGGATCGAACGAGGAGCAGGGTGGCTCCTGTTCTCTGTCGCGGCAATCATCCTGTTCATTTATGGCGGCTTTCAACTCATCGAGAGTATCATCGAGGACCCGACCGTGGGCGTTTTGATGAAGATCGGCCTGCTGGCCCTTCTGGGCGGATTCGTTATACTGTTTGTTTCCGTGCTGCGGGAACGGGTGTTCTTTTGGAGCCGGGACCGCTACAGAGACGTCAGGAGGTAGTGCCATGATATTGTCAACGACGGATACGATACCTGGAAAGACGATCGCCAAGCATCTCGGCCTGGTCCGCGGCAACACGATCCGCGCCCGGAACGTCGGCAAGGACATCCTGGCGGGCCTGCGAAACCTGGTCGGCGGGGAGATCGCCGAGTACACGAAGCTGCTGGGCGAGTCGCGGGAACAGGCGCTGGACCGGATGATCGAGGAGGCCAGGAAGCTCGGAGCCAATGCGGTGGTGGGCGTGCGGTTCTCGACCTCGGAAGTGATGACGCACGCGGCGGAGATCCTCGCCTACGGCACCGCCGTCGTCGTCGAATAAGTCCGTGCATTTGTTTTGTGGAGATACCCCGATGAAGACCGTGCGGGCAAGCGTCCTGGTCGCAGCGGTATTCTGCTCGATGTCGCCGGCGCTCCCGGCCCAGGCCGGATCGGGCGGCCCGAAGGGTCCTTCTCTCGAAGGCACGTGGCTGGGCACCCTGCAGATGACACCCACCGCTTCGCTGAGGGTTGTCTTCAACATCCAGCGCAAGCCCGATGGCTCATTCTCCGGCACGCTGGACAGCCCGGACCAGGGGGCCACGGGTCTGTCGATCAGTCGGATCGCAGTCGAGGACAACAAGGTCACCGTCGAAGCGACCGCCATCGGAGGCCGTTACGACGGAACGCTGAACGCGGACGGCTCCGAGTTGAGCGGAAAGTGGATGCAGGGAGGCGTCTCGCTCGATCTGCCGATGAAACGGGTGACGGAAGCCCCCAAGCCCCAGGAGTTCAAGAGGCCACAGGAGCCCAAGAAGCCTTATCCATATCGCGACGAGGAGGTGACCTATCAGAACGCCAGGGACGGCGTCACGCTGGCCGGGACGTTGACGATGCCGAATACCGGCGGGCCCTTCCCCGCCGTGCTGCTGATTACCGGTTCCGGCCCGGAGGATCGGGACGAGACCGTCTTCGGACATCGCCCGTTCCTCGTCCTGGCGGATTACCTGACGCGGCGCGGTATCGCGGTGCTCCGCGTGGACGATCGCGGCGTCGGCGGCTCCAAGGGCGATACTACCCAGGCCACCAGCGAGGACTTCGCGCGAGATGTTCTGGCGGGGGTCGAGTACCTTAAGAGCCGCAGCGAAATCGACCGCAAACGGATCGGCCTGATCGGCCACAGCGAGGGCGGCACCATCGCCCCCATGGTCGCGGTCCAATCCCGCGACGTCGCGTTCATCGTCCTGATGGCGGGTACCGGAGTTACCGGCGAGCGGGTCCTCGAAGGGCAGATCGCCGCGCCGCTCAGGATCGCCGGGGCCGACCAGGCCCAGATCGACGCCGCCATTCAGAACCACAGATGCGGCATCGAGATCATCAAGCAGGAATCCGATCCCGAGCTTCGAAAGCAGAAGATCCGCAAGCTGATCGAGGACGAGCTGGCGAAGCTGGATGAGACGCAGAAGAAGGCGATCGACTACCCCGCGTTTGTGGAAGGCCAAGTCGCCAGGAACACGTCGCCGTGGCTCCGTTTCTTCGTCTTGCACGACCCCGCGACGGTGCTGCGGAAGGTCAAGTGTCCGGTCCTGGCCATCAACGGCGAGCTCGACACGCAGGTCCTTGCGAAGGAGAACCTTTCTGCCATCGAGCAGGCCCTGCGCAAGGCGGGCAACACGCGCTTCACCGTCAAAGAGCTGCCGGGGCTGAACCACCTGTTCCAGACGGCCAAGACCGGCGCCGGCGACGAGTACGCCCAAATCGAGGAGACGATGTCGCCGCTGGCCTCGGAAACCATCGCAAGCTGGATTTCACAGCTTCGTCCGTAGGAGTCGGTAGCTATGAAGGTAGTCGCGATCAACGGCAGTCCGCATGGGGACAAGGGCAACACCGCCCTGATCCTGAACCCGTTCCTGGAGGGCATGAAGGCCGCCGGCGCGGAGATGAAGGTCTTTGAGACCAGGGCTATGACCGTGCGGCCGTGCCAGGGGGAGTATAACTGCTGGTTCCGCACGCCGGGACGGTGCTTCCAGGAGGACGATATGCAGACACTCCTGCCGGAGCTGCTGGTGGCGGACGTCCTGGTCCTGGCCACGCCGCTCTATGTGGACGGCATGACGGGGCCTCTCAAGACGGTGGTCGATCGCATGATCCCCCTCGGCGACCCGAAAATTGATTACCGCGAGGATCATTGCCGGCACCCCGGGCGAGGCGCCGTCAAGAATCGAAAGATGGCGCTCGTGTCGAATTGCGGCTTCTGGGAGTTGGACAATTTCGACGCCCTGATGAGCCACATCAAGGCCATCGCAAAGAACCTCGATGCAGCGTTCGCCGGCGCCCTGCTCCGCCCGCACGGTCCGGCGTTCAAGGCCATGCTGGACCAGGGCGTGCCTGTCACAGATGTGCTGGACGCCGCTCGGGATGCGGGCCGACAGATCATCGAAGCCGGATCGATCTCGCCGACGACACTGGGCATCGTGAGCAGGCCTTTGCTGCCGCGAGATCAGTACGTCGCAATCGCCAATCAGCACATCGCGCAGCGCGTGCGGCGGACCACCTGAACGGGTGCTGAGTGAGTGAGATCGTGCGTTTTGCCTCGCGAATTCCTCGCGAGGGCGCGCAATTGAAAGGAATTCCAATGGAACCGTGGAGAGAGTGGCTCAGGCCGGAGTTGATCTGGTTCTTCATTGGCCTCGTGCTCCTGTTCGCCGAGATGGTCATACCCGGGCTCATCGTCGCCTTCTTCGGGTTCGGGGCCTGGGTCGTCGCGGCGGTGCACCTGTGCAAGCCGCTGACCGTGAATCAGCAGTTGGCCCTGTTCATCACGGCGTC
Source organism: Phycisphaerales bacterium (assembly GCA_039683175.1). Taxonomy (GTDB): domain Bacteria; phylum Planctomycetota; class Phycisphaerae; order Sedimentisphaerales; family Anaerobacaceae; genus PLanc-01. The sequence goes on along the minus strand of JBDKRX010000077.1, from coordinate 59,707 downwards.
GGTCCTGTCGTTGGCGCTGGCGAGAAGCTGGCTCAAGAACATGTTCACGGGCTACGTCAGCTCCCGAAGCGACGGGAGTATGGACCTGGGCGAATTCATCGGCCAGCGGGCGAAGGTGATCGAGAAGATCGCGCCCAAGATGCCGGGGCGGGTCGAGTTCCACGGGACGAGTTGGCAGGCCGAGGCCGATGGCGAGATCGCCGAGGATACCGTGGTCGAGATTTGGCAGAAAGACAACCTCACACTCAAAGTCAAGCCGGTGTGAGCCACTGTACAGACACGTTGTGCGGAACGGACGAAGAAAGTATGCCCATTGTGAGAGGAGATTCTCATGCTCGCAGAGATAGTCAACCCGTTGACGGTCATTCTGGTCGCCCTGCTCGTCTTCGCCTTCGTCATCTTCGTGCGGATGATCCGGATCGTGCCGCAGAAGCAGGCCTTCATCATCGAGCGGTTGGGTAAATACGCGACGACGCTCGACGCCGGCTTCCACGTGCTCGTGCCGTTCGTGGATCGGGTTGCCTACCGGCACACGCTCAAGGAGCAGGCGATCGACGTGCCGCCGCAGCAGTGCATCACCAAGGACAACATCGCGGTCGAGGTCGATGGCATCCTCTACATGCAGGTCGTCGATGCCAAGTTGGCGTCCTACGGAATCGACAACTATCGCTTTGCCTCCATTCAGCTCGCGCAGACCACGATGCGAAGCGTCATGGGCAAGCTGGACCTCGACAAGACGTTCGAGGAGCGGGAGAACATCAACAGCGTCATCATCGCCGCGGTGGACAAGGCCTCCGAGCCTTGGGGGATCAAGGTCACACGGTACGAGGTGAAGAACATCATGCCGCCGCAGAGCATCAAGGACGCCATGGAAAAGCAGATGCGGGCCGAGCGGGAGAAACGCGCGCTGATCGCTGAATCCGAGGGCGACCGGCAGGCCAAGATCAACCGGGCCGAGGGCGAAAAACGGGAGATGATCGCCCGCTCGGAAGGCGACAAACAGCGGCGGATCAACGAGGCCGAGGGCCGCGCGGTGGAGATCCTCCAAGTGGCCGAGGCAACCGCCGAGGGTATTCGCAAGATCGCCGCCGCGATTAGTGACAAGGGCGGCGCCGAGGCCGTCAATCTGCGGATTGCCGAGCAGTACCTGGGCGAGTTCGGCAAACTGGCCAAGACGAACAACTCGATGATTATCCCGTCGGACCTGGCGGACATCGCAGGCGTCATCAAGATGGCCTCGTCGGTGATCCGGCCGACGGTCGACGCCCCGGTCCCAACACAACCTCCGGCTCGTTCGTAGACATCAGAAGTGGTCTCAAGATTGAGCGGTGCGTGGTACGCACCCTGCAAACACCGCATGGCGACAGCGCGCAGGGTGCGTGTTACGCGCCATCGTTATCGCACGGCACCGCTCCGCCAGGGAGCATGTTGCGCGGCCATTTTGCCCTTTGCATGGGCCTCACAGATGGGGTAAGCTATCGGCATTCGTCGCAGAAGCCGGTGTGGTGAGAGCCGGGATTGCGGTTGCCTGCACCAAGAAGGAGAATGAGCCATGAAACCGAGCACCCCCGTCCGAACGAATGATCTGGATCGTCGTCAATTCCTCGCCGCCGCATCGACAGCCGCGATGGCCTTCAGCGTCGTGCCGAGCCATGTGATGGCCGGGTCGAAGAGCGTCCCGCCGAGCGAGAAGATCAACGTCGCCTACATCGGCGCCGGGACGCAGGGGATTCGCCAGCTCATCGAGGCCCTGCCCAAGCAGGACCTCAAGATCACCTGCGTGTGCGATCCGAATACCGAGAGCACGGACTACGTCGGCTGGGGCCGCAATGAGATTCGTGACAAGGTCCGGGCGTTCCTGAAGAAGCCCACCTGGGATGAAGGCGTGCCGGGTTGCCGGTGTGGCCGCGAGGTGGGCCGCGAGATCATCGAGAGCTACTACGGGATGAACACCCCCGCCGGACAGTACAAGGGATGCTCCATGTACACGGACTTCCGCGAGTTGCTGGACAAGGAAAAGGATGTCGATGCCCTGTACATCATGACGCCGGAACACCTGCACGGCACGATCGCCGTGGCGGCCATGAACAAAGGCAAGCACGTCATTCAGCATAAGACACTCGCGAACGTGCTTTACGAGGCCCGCCTGTCCCGCGACACCGCCCGCACGACCGGCTTAGCGACGCACATGTTCTGCTCCGCCGGCATCGGCTCGACAGCGACGATTGCCGAGTGGATCGCGGCGGGCGCCATCGGCGACGTGCGAGAGGTCCACAACTGGTCGACGCGTCCCTTCTGGCCGCAGGGCATGACGGAACTTCCGAAGGACCGGCCGCCCGTGCCCAAGGGACTCGACTGGGACCTCTGGCTCGGGCCCGTCCCGCAGCGGCCCTATCATCCTGCCTACACGCACGCAGTCTTCCGAGGCTGGATCGACTTCGGCAGCGGCGCGCTCGGCGACATGGGCAACTACAGCTTCTTCCAGATCTGGAAGATTCTCAAGCTCGGCACCCCGACCACCGTCGAGGCCATGGCCAGCCAGTACTGGGCCATCATCGACAACCTCTGGAAAAAGCAGGTGAACACGGTCTCCTTCCCACAGGCGAGCACCGTCCATTTCGAGTTCCCGGCCCGCGAGGGCAGGCCGCCTGTATCGGTGCACTGGTACGACGGCGGCATGAGACCCCCGAAGCCCGTGGAATTGGAAGAGGATGGACAGGACATGCCGGAAGAAGGCATGCTGTTCGTCGGCGACAAGGGCAAGCTCCTGGGCGGGTTCATGGGCGATGACCCTAAACTGATCCCCGCCAAGAGAATGCAGGCCTTCACGAAACCGCCCCAGACCCTGCCCCGGCCCATCGGCGAACTGGACCAGTGGATTCGAGCCTGCCGGGGCGAGCAGCCCTCCGACGCTAGCTTCGAGAACGTCTATCCGTTCGCGGAGACGATTGCCCTGGGTGACATCGCCCTGCGAGTCGATAAGAAGCTGCACTGGGACACCGCCAACATGCAGTTCACGAACTCGCCCGAGGCCAACAAGCTCCTCCGCCGCGAGTATCGCAAGGGCTGGGAACTCTGAGGCATTGATGATGGATGATTGACGATTGATGACTGAGCGTGACGCCTCTGACGAGAGATGGGATCGAGGGGGAAGTCGCATGGAGAGAATGAGAAGCAGGACGACGCGCCGGGAATTCATGAAGGTGCTGGGCGCGGGCACTGCGGCGTGCTTGATCGGTCCGGCGCTGGCCGACGAGGGCAAGCCCGCGATTGTCGTGGACCCCAGGCCGAAGTTCGAGCTGTCGCCGTACCTGTATATGCAGTTCATGGAGCCGCTCGGCGTCACCGACAGTTCGGTCGACGCCGCCTGGGACTTTGCGAGGGATTGCTGGCGCGAGGACGTGATCGAGGTGACGAAGGAGCTGGCGCCGACGCTGCTGAGATGGGGAGGGTGCTTCTGCTCCTACTACCGGTGGAAGGAGGGTGTCGGCCCCCTCGACCGCCGGCCTCCGATGCTGAACCTGCTCTGGGGCGGCATATACAACAACCAGGTCGGGACGCACGAGTTCGTCGACTTCTGCCGGCGGACGGGTGCAGACCCGCTGATCGTGGTCAACTTCGAGGCCGACGGTCGGGCGTACTGGGCCCGCTCGCCCAAAGGAGACACCCGCTCGGGCGATGCGGCGGAGGCCGCCGAATGGGTCGCGTACTGCAACGACCCCGCCAACGCGCTGCGGCGGCAGCACGGCGTCCAGGAACCCTACGGCGTGCGGCTCTGGCAGATCGGCAACGAAACCTCCTACGAGCCGGACGGATTCAACGTGGAGACCGCGGCCAGAAAGACCGTCGAATTCGCCAAGGCCATGCGAAAGGCAGACCCCGCCATCCGGATCATCGGCTGGGCCGACAGCGGCTGGGCCGAGCGGATGGCCGACGTCGCCGGCGAACACCTCCAGTACCTCGCCTTCCACAACGGGTTCGGTCCCGGCGGGGACGATTCGCCATTGCGGGGGATCGAGTACCGCAAGGACCCCGCGAGGACCTGGGAGTACCTGATGCGGACGTGCAACGAACAGCAGCAGCGGATCGCCGACATGCGGTCGCAGGTCGCGAAGTCCCGCATCCCCCTGGCGATGACGGAATGCCACTACGGTCTTCCCGGCCGGAACCGTTGCGAGGTCCTCTCCACCTGGGCGGCCGGCGTTGCCAACGCTCGCATCCTGAATGTCCACGAGCGCAACGGGGACGTCCTGAAGATCGCAACGCTCGCGGACTTCTGCGGTACGCGATGGCAGGTGAACGCCATCATGATCCCCGTCCCCGGCGGCGATTCGTACATGATGCCTGTGGCGCTGGTCATGGCCCTCTACCGTCACCACAGCGGCCGGCAGGCAGTCGGTGTGACAAAGACGCCGGAGGGACTCGATGTCACCGCCAGCCAAACGGACGGCCGTGTCTACCTGCACGTCGTGAACACAAACAGGACGCGATCCGTCACGACGCGACTGGCAATCGACGGGATGAACATCCAATCGGGGCAGGTCTTCGAGCTCGCCGCGGACCCCGAGTTCGAGGTGATCCAGACCCGAGCCAACGAGATCAAACCGGTGCGGAAGGATCTGCCGCCCAATGGCCTCTTGACCTTCGCGGCTGCCTCGGTCTCGGCGGTCGAGTTGGACGCCGAGCCGGCCTAAGCATACTATTGCGCGTAGGACCATGGTCCGGGCGATCGCGGTAGGGTGGGTTCTGCCCACCGGCTATCCAGGAATGGGAGAAGACAGATGGCATCGCAGCCCAACACACGTCGCGACTTCCTGAAGATGGTGGGCATCGGCACGGCGGCACTGGCCGCAGGCGTGAACGCCCATGGCGATGACAAGCAAGACACGCCGGCGATCGATCCGCAGTTCTTCGTCCGGCCGGAGGAACTGACGCTGAAATTCCGCAATCGCCAGACCCCGGGCCGGCTCTCCTTCGCCACCTATCGCGGTTCGCCTGAGGCCTGGCGCCGCGAGTGCCGGGCGAAGCTGGCGGAACTGCTGGGCTTCTCGCCACCCTCCCCATGCAAAGCCCGCCTGCTGCGAACCACCATTTGCGGCGAGGTCACAATCGAGCTGTGGGTAATGCAGATCGACGATTCCCTCTCGATCCCGGCGTATTTCCTGTCGCCTCGCTCGGGCTCAAAGAAGGGCCTGATGGCGATCCACGGCCACGGCCAGGCCGAACCTTGCATCGGATCGGAAGACGACTACCACCACGCCTTCGCGCTGAACCTCGCCCAAGCGGGCTACGCGGTGCTCTGCCCCGCGCTCCGCGGGTTCGGGGCGCTCGCCGACGTGGCCCGCGGCCGGGAGAATTACTGCCTGGACTACTGGGGCTCGAATCGCGGCCACCAATTCACGCTCGTCACCGACGCCTTCCTCTACGGCAAGACCCTGATCGGCCAGACCATCGAGGACCTGCTCCGCTGGGAGCAATGGCTCGCGGGCGCCAAGGGCATCACCTCGCTCGACGTCGCGGGCATCTCCTACGGCGGCGACCTGGCAATCACCTATCCCGCGTTCAGCGAGCGGGTGCGGAAGATCTACGCCAGCGGCAGTCTCGGTTCGTTCTCGGTGATCTTCTCCCGCTGCTACAACGCCCCCGCCCACTGCATCCCGGGCGTCCTGCAGTGGATGGACCGCAGTGACATCGCGGGCCTGAGCGCCCCTCGCCCGATCCGGATTCACTACGGCGAAGGCGACGTGATTGCCCCCTGGAACAACTCGGCATCCTATAACGAGACGGTCGAACCGTCGATGGCGGAACTGAAGGCAATCTACAAGGCCTTCGGCGCCAAGGACCAAGTCAGCCTTCGTGTCACGCCGGGCAAGATGCACGAAATGGAGAACGACGACCTGCGGAGATTCCTGGCCGGGTGACTGGATCTGGAAGGAACATCTCGCCTGTTGTGGTCTCCTATTAACCATATTGTCCCCACAAGTCTTGCACAGTGTCCCTCAATAGTTGCGTAATCCACTGGACGTGGTGTCCCCAGGGACAGCGTTCCAGGAATTCGTGCCGATTGTCTCCACAAAACACTTGCATCCACGGCGAGATGGCTGTATTATTCCGCAACTCAACAAGCGAAATCGCAGTGTGTCACCATGTTGTCACGGAGTCGGGAGTATGGACGACCGCAGTTGTGCATAAGGCCGTGACGCAGGGTGGGATGCAGCGTCCGGAGAAAGACACATTGGCAGGTGGTATCGGCTTCCTGGTGCAAGATAAGAAGGGGACGAATATGAAGAGATTTTGTATGGGTGCGGCAGCGTTGCTCCTGGTGTCTCTGGCTGGCAGCGTCGCAACGGCCGAGGTCAACGTTGGCGCAGGCTATCAGGCGATGTTCCTGGGCGAGTTCCTCCAGGGTGCCAGTGTGAGAGCCTGGGTCGACAACAAATGGGGTTTCGAAGGCAACATCATGCAGGCCAGCATGGATGTGGATGTAGACGTAACTGATTACAGCGACCCCAACGACAATTATGAAACGGGCGCGGACGGGGATCTGTTCTTCCTCTCCGGCAAGGTCATGTATGCCCCGATCATCAAGGAGAACAGCCAGTTCTACGTCGGTTTTGAGCTGGGTTATGGCCAGGCGAATCTCGATGTCGATTACCTCGTGGGCGCTGATCTCGAGGCGGACGTCCTCGCGTTCGGGCCTTTGTTCGGCGCCGAATACCGCTTCCAGGGAATTCCCGAGCTGGGGTTCAACTGGGAGGTCGGCTATCGTTTCGGCGATGCCAGTGGCGACGGCGAGACGAACGGCGGGAAGACGGATCTGGATCTTTCTCTCTCCGGCATCACCGTCTGCCTGGGCGTGCACTACTACTTCAACTGATCGCAGAAGGTGGATTCGCACCACGTAACGACAGGTCACAGGATTCGCACCAGGAAGCCGACCACCTGTCGCGACATCATGCGAGATGCATCGTGTGTCGAGCAACATCCATCCTTGTCGCTGTGCCCGAGGGTCACGCCAGACGTTGCGCACAGGGTAGACAACGACAACACGTATCCATTTCTGGCCGGGTGACCCGATCTCACCGGCCCGTGGTCCCGGCAATAGAGAAGGACCCTCGCCCATCGTCATCATCCGTCTCCGGCGATCTGCACGGGAATCCGTCTCTCATGAACTCGATGTCCCTCGTCTCGTCGGTCGGAGGCGTCATGCTGAATCCAAAGGCAGAGGGCTCATACATAGCCATGTAGCTCAAGTCGATGAGGCTCTGGTCATGCCATCCGTGCACGTCCCCGTGGCCATCGGCAAAGCCCAGAGTGCTCGATTCCTCATGCCACATCGCCAGGGGATCCACCCACTCTAACGGGTCGAGATTCATTTCCCAGGCGCCTATGTTCTCCCCTCTGGGATCGGCCTCCTCCACAAAGATGTACTTCGCGGACGGATTTTCGATCTCGGCGTATTGTGTGGCCCGAACGTAGCCGGGCCAATACATCCCGTTGGCGCCGCCGGCGATGGAGAAGCTACCGAAGGCCATCTGGTTCGGATCGTTCAGCCGCTGGTCGGCCGGGCAATGATAGACATTCAAGTCGCCCACATAGCTGAACAGATCGCCTTCCCGGATTGCCGCGAGCTTTTGCTCCAGAGTGGGCACGACCTCCGAAATCTGGGCCTGCCGCACCCAACCCGAGTGAGCACTCGGATAACTGCTGACCAATTCGCCGTCGTGCTCGTCGGCATACGTCAGCCAGGCGTCCGTGAGGACCTCGACGTTGGACAGGCATGCCTGTTCCAGGGCCAACCGGCGTCCGGCCCTCTCCGCCGCCCCCAGCGTCAACAGGGCCAGTATCACACAGCAAACAACCGCGACAGCATCCACATGTGTTACCCGACTTCTCTGTGCCATGGCTTCTCCTTCCATTTTCCGCATGCAACCGCTACACCCTCTGCTATCGTGCGGACATTTCCGCCCGCACACGGAGGTCTCGGAAGACCCCGGGAATAACCGGCCTGTGTCGTGTTGTCTTCGTGGAAGCCATCCCACACATCCTGCTCACGAATGTGGTAAGGATTGCCGCTGAGTCGCCGTATCTCGATGCTGTCACAGATATTGTGGCACAGTCTCCGCTGTATGTCAAGAAGAATGACGAACGACTATGCCCCCATGCGTTTGTAGTTGCCGACGCAGATGCTGAGAAAGACGAGCAGAATAGAAGCATATCCTGCCAATGCGATCCATCTCCAGACGTGGGGATTGTTGAAGGGGCCCAGGCGCGAGGCCTGCTCGTTCATGGAACGGCACAGGCTGCTGAGGAGTCTCGGGGCAGGCACGGCTCGGAGACGTTCGGAGAGCTGGATTGGGAGAAGGGCAAGCACCAGTATGGTATACACGACCATGAACAGGTTCTTCCCTGTGTAGAGCATCGGATCGCCCCGCTGGTCGACCTGGGTGTGGATCATGCAGGGCAGGACCGCCCAGAAGTAGACAAGGGCAACCGCATAGGTCACGGAACACAGCAGGAACAGACCTGTCTGAATCCGCGACAGGGTCGTTCGACCCGCCATAGAACGCCTCCCTATCCTTACGATCCCGGTTCATTCGCCGCAGCTTTGGGCAGTATTATCGCGGCCAGACAGGAAATGGACAACGGGAATCGGCGGGTATGACCCACGTGCAAAGAACACACTCGGTGGCATCTGGACGGCCTCGGCAATAAACCGACCTCGGCTGCGACTATCTTCGGTGGGTATTCCCGGTCCATTTGGCGGTTGCGTTTCTCTCGCCGGGCCATAGAATGGGCAACTGTTCCATATGCTCGAACTCCAGGAATATATTGCGAAGGTCCAATCCGCGACAGCGTCGTTGCGTCGTAGCCTTGTGGACCGCGCGGCCCGTGAGTACTTTACCACCCTGGATATGATCGGCAGCCCATCGGCGGGCGATTTCGAGGCCGCCCAGGCGGGAGCAAACGCCGTACTGAAGCAGGACCTGCTCTCCGCCGATTCCATTGCCCTCGTGAACGGGGGGACCAAGCTCGACGATGACAGCGTAGCGACAATCGCCTTGGGCTTCGACACCATCGCACGGCCCCTGCGGGTTCCCGCGCCGGTCGCAGGGGCCCAGGCGAAGTCTTTCACGCTGGCCTTGGCCGGGGCGGGCGGGGCTGTCGGCGGCGCGCTGCTTGGCGCGGCCCTGATGCGGCTTGCTTACGATATGCGAGACCTCGGCCTGACGGTGGGCGGACCGCTGGGGGCGTTTCTGGCCGTGCTGCTGGTGTCGCGAATGGCGCGAGCCCGGTTTCTCACGAAGGTGCTGCCCTGGCTGTTCGTGAAGCCCAAAGCCCTGCGAGGGGCGATCCGTAGTGAGCATGAGAAGGCCGTGCGTGTGGCTATCGAGCAGTGGTTGGACTGGGCAACCACGATGCTGGCGGTCCTATGCCTGAACAAGGCAGGCACACCCCAGGCGAAGACGGACAAGGACAAGGCCCTCCGGCGGCTCGGCAAGTTGATCTACCTGCTCCATCAGGCCCAGGCGGCTTCGCTGCCTGTGGTGGCTCACGAACTAATCCAGGAAGCCAAGAACAGCGGCTTCGAAGGTCTGGAGGGCGAGCCGGTGTTTCTGGAGGCCGGACAGGACGCGAAAGAGATCCTGATCTGGAGCCCCGACCTCGTGGGCCGATACGAGACATTCGGACATATCAGCGAGGGCGATCGCGTGACAATCGAACGGCCCGCCGTAGTCTTCGGCGGTCAGATCGTGCAGCGCGGACTGGTGCGAAAGGTCCGCGACAAGGCGTAACATGGAGACACCGAATATCCTGGCTATCGACTTCGGGACGACGAACACGTACTTCAGCAAGTGTCCGGCGGACCAGATTTCGCCCGTCGGGATCGATTTCGGGACCGGCCGGGACGGGCTGCCCACGGCCATTCTCTATCGTGGCGACCGGGAGCCCCTCGTCGGCGAGCCCGCCCTGCACGAGTACGGCGAGGCCTCCGACGGGGAACGCGGCCAGTACCGGCTCCGCACGCAATTCAAGCCCGACATCGTCTCCAGCGAAGAGGCGGCGCGGGCGGCGACCGATTTCCTCCGCGTCGTGGTCGAGCAGGCGCAGCGCCAGCACATCGCCCTCGATCCGGGCAGGAACGACGTCATCATCGGCGTCCCGAGCGAGGCACACGGACCGTTCCGGACCAAGGTCTCGGGAATCGCCCGGGAGGCCGGCTACGGCGAGGTCCGGCTCGTGGACGAGCCCAAGGGCGCCCTGCTGCACCACCTCTGGCACAAGGACTTCTCGCCGGAGGAGGCCCGGCGCGGCATCCTGGTCATCGACTTCGGCGGCGGCACCTGCGACTTCGCCTTCCTCCAGAGCCTCCAGGTGAGCCACTCCTGGGGCGACATGGAGCTGGGTGGCCGGCTGTTCGACGACCTGTTCTTCCAGTGGTTCCTCGAACAGAACCCCGGCGTACTGAAGGCGACGGAAAAAGCGGGCGACACCTATTACGTCCACTCCTACCTGTGCCGGGAGGCGAAGGAGTTCTTCTCGCTGACCATGTCGCGGGACCGCTCGGAGCGGGTGAACAAATCGGTGGGCCGCTACGGCAGCCTGCGGGGCATGGATTGGGACGGGTTCCTGGAGCGGGCGAAGGGCTACCTGCCAAGCCCGACCTTCGTGCTCCAGATGGAGAGCATGGGCGTCCGCGCCGAGCGAATCCTCCAGCGACAGCAATCGATGGACTTGATCGACTGGTTCCGCACGACGCTGGCGCACGGGCTGGCGGAGAAGGCGGTGGCGACGGACCAGATCAGCCGGGTGATCCTGGCGGGCGGCAGCAGCCAATGGCCGTTCGTGTCGGACGTGGTGACCGAGACGCTTGGGATCGACCGATCTCGCTTGATGCGTAGCGACCGCCCATACGCAGTCATTTCTCAAGGTCTGGCGATCCTGCCCGCGCTGCAGAAGAATTTCGAGCAGACGCGGGACAAGCTCCGGCGGGACCTGCCGCGATTCTGCCAGACCCGAGTCCGGCCGCTGGTCGAGCGCGTGACGGACAGCTACGTCACCGGCGTGGCGGCCGACGTGACCTCGGAGCTGTTCGACCGGACGATCCGCCCGATTGTCGAGGAGTTCCGCGAGAAGGGCGGCTCCGTGAAGACCCTGCGGGAGTCCATCGCGGCCCAAGTCAAAGCGAACGAAGGCAAGCTCCGGGCCATCCTCGAAAAACGGATGCACACGCTCCAACGCGGCCTGCCGGGCGAGCTCAACGAGCTGCTGCGCGAGTGGTTCGAGTCCTACGGACTCAGCGTGGGCGAGAAGCCCCTCGCAGAGGCTCAGCGAACGGTGATCGGACAGGAGATCGTGCAGCCGGATACGCCGGACCTCTATAGCGGCATCATGGACACGGTCGGCTGGTTCGTCGTCGCACTGGCGACGGCCGTCGGCGCCTCGATCAGCGGGGGCGGCGGACTGGCCTTAGTGGCGGCCGGTCCGGCGGGATGGATTGCCGGCGCGGTCATCGGCGCGGTGGTCGCGTTCCTGGCGGTTCGCTACGGCATGGCGCGGGCCAAGGAGCTGGCCGATACCTGGAACGCCCCCTCATGGATCGTCAAAAACGTCCTGCTGCCCTCGCGAATCGCCCGAATGAGAGGGGAATTCCAGGGCCGGCTCAAGGAGACTCTGCAAAGCGAGACGCGGGCCCTCCAAGACGAGCTCGAATCGCGCATCCGCCAGGTCACCGAACGGCAAGTCGAGGGCCTGTCGGAGGTTGCGCAGTTGTGATCCTCGGTATTCGCACTCCCAGCTTCAAACCTCAGACTTCATGCTCCAAACTTGACACTTCTTCGGCGACGATCCGGTTGACATCGGGGGGACGGAACCGTATGATAGCGGCTGTTGAAAGTTGGGGCATATCGCCACAACGGAAGATCCTTTCCGGGTAGATTCGTGAAGATTGTTGTTTGTATACCGGCTCGCTATGCGTCCACCCGCTTCCCCGCGAAAGTTCTCGCCAAAGATACCGGCAAGTACCTCATCCAGCACACATGGGAGCAGGCCCGCAAGGCGAAGCTGCCCGAGCGGGTGGTGATCGCGGCCGACGATGAGAAAATCGTCCAGGCGGCGCGGGAGTTCGGGGCCGAGTGCGTGCTGACCTCGCCGAAACATAACAGCGGGACGGATAGAATCGCCGAGGCGGTCGGCCACAGCGACGCAGATATCGTAGTCAACGTCCAGGGCGACGAACCCCGGATCGACCCCGACCACATCGACTACCTGGCCCGTCTGCTGATCGACAACCCCGACGCCGCGATGGCCACGCTGGCGGCCCCCTTCGCAATCCGCGAACAGATCGGCGACCCGAACGTGGTGAAGGTGGTGATGTCGTGGCCCGTGGCTCGTGGCCCGTCGCCCGACTCAGGGCAGGCGCGGGGGCCTGCCCCTACGCACGACGCGCCCAGGGCCATCTACTTCTCCCGCTCGGTGATTCCCTACGACCGGGACCGCGCGGGCGTGGGCGACGTCGGAAACTACCTGCGTCACATTGGGATCTATGCCTATCGCAGGGACTTCCTGTTGAAGATCACGTCGCTGCCGCAGACGCCTTTGGAGAAGCTCGAAAAGCTCGAGCAACTCCGGGCCATCGAGAACGGCTACACGATCCTCGTCGGCAAGGTCGAACGCACCTGCGAAGGCATCGACACCCCCGAACAATACGCGGCGTTTGCGAAGAGACACAAGACTATCCAGGGATACGGCAAGGCAACGGCATCTTGATTGCCGAATGGACGGTATGGTGAACAGACAAGTACTCACGAGTTGGGAACAGTTCAAACACGAGGCAGAAAGGATAATCTCCGAGAAGAAGAGCATCAAGAAGATAGGAGAATTGCCCGTTGACCACGCCCTTTTTCGAGGACAAAGTGACTCGACTTGGCCCCTGCAGCCGACTCTTGACAGGTTGCGGAAGAAAATGGGAGTCTCCGACTATTGTGAAGGAGTGATACCGCTCATTGAGAAGTCCGTCGCGACATGCACAGGCAGGAGATGGGATTTGAGTACAAGAGTCCATCTCGGAGAGTTTGACCTGCCAGCTTATGAATTCATGGCGTGTCTAAGGCACAACGGATTTCCTTCTCCCTTGTTGGACTGGACCAAGTCTCCTTACATAGCTGGCTATTTCGCTTTTGGTGATGTATACCTGTCATCGAAACAACGGGAGTATGTCTCAATCTTCGTATGCGTGAGGCACTTCTGGAGTGGGGATGAGCCTCACATTCGCTCTCTTGGGCCTAACATAGCAACACATCGCAATCATTATTTGCAGCAGAGCGAGTACACAATTTGCATTGGGGAAGAGAAGGAAGGCGACACAAAGTATTTTGCGAATCATGAAGATGTTGAGGACGATGATGGAGACATTCTAATCAAGTATGACATTCCTGTGTCGGAACAAGAAAAGGTTCTGAGTGAATTGGATTCAATGAATATTACCGCGTATTCGCTATTTGGGTCTGAGACGAGTCTCATGGATACGCTGGCTATCCGTGAACTCGTCTTGGAGATGTGATAGTAACATGGCTCGTCTGGCTTCTTCATACTTCCTGGTTGAGGCGCAACCCATGCCCGGGGACGCTGTCCCCGGACCCCTGGCATTTTTCGCTTTGCGCCAGCAGCATGGTATGGGAGCAAGGCGATGCCGCCATACCGACGGCAACGCCCGGCATCGGCAAGGGGCGAGGCAGACGCTCTTGCCATGTTATCATGCTATTGGCCCAAAGCGAAAAATGCCGGGGTTTGGGGCAGAGCCCCAAGAAGTCTCTTGGCGGAATGACATCACAGACAGTATAGAGAACATAGGATCACTTGGGCGAAAGAGCCGCGAAGCATGGTACACATTGAGGTTGGGTCTCAGATGACAGATAGCAAAGAGATGTTGACGAAGATCACCGACACATCGACGGAGAGTGAGTTTTTTGCACCGATGCCGCCGGGCTATAAGAAGGGCAAGACCCGCTACGTGTTCGTCATGGGCACGGTCATGAGCGGACTGGGCAAGGGGATCTTCTCCTCGTGCTTAGCCAAGCTCTTGCAGGACAAGGGGTTAAAGGTCGCCCCGATCAAGCTCGAAGGCTATTTGAACATCGACTCTGGGACGCTCAACCCCTTCCGGCACGGCGAGGTCTTCGTCCTCGACGACGGCATGGAAACCGATATGGACCTGGGGACCTACGAGCGAATCCTTGACCAGGACCTGAGCAAGGCCAATTTCGCCACGAGCGGGCAGATCTTCAGTTCCGTGCTCAGCAAGGAACGGCACGGCGACTACCTCGGCCGGGACGTGCAGATGATCCCGCACGTAACGGGCGAGGTGAAGCTGCGTCTGAGGCAACTGGCCGCCGACAGCAAGGCGGACGTTGTCTTCGTCGAAATCGGCGGCACCGTCGGCGACCTGGAAAACGCCTATTTCATCGAAGCGATGCGTGAGCTGGCCTATGAAGAGGGTCCCGGCAGCAGTTGCTTCGTCGCGCTGACCTACATCATGGAGCCGCCTGCTTTGGGCGAGCAGAAGTCCAAGGCCGCCCAGCTCGGCATCAAGCAGGTGATGCAGCTCGGGATTCAGCCGGACATTATCGTCTGCCGGGCAACAAACCCGGTCAACGAGAAGGCCCGACAGAAGATCAGCGTCTACAGCAACGTCCCGCTGGAGCGAGTCATCAGTCTGCACGATTCGACGAGCATCTATACGATCCCCGCTATGCTCCGCGAGCATGGGCTGGATTTTGAGGTGCTGCGTCTGCTCAAGATCGAGGACCGCATCAACCTGCGCCACGAGCGGAAGGCCTGGGCCAAGTGGTGCGATTTCACCGACCGGATCGGGACCGCCAAGTACGAGACGACGATCGGCATCACGGGCAAGTACACTTCGGTCCGCGACAGCTACGCTTCGATCATCAACGCGCTGGAGCACGCGGGCGTCGCGCTGGGCAGCGACGTGAAGATCAAATGGATCGAGACGACCTCGATCACCGACGCCAACGTCGCCAAGCAACTGGCCGATGTGGACGGGATCATCGTGCCGGGCGGGTTCGGCGCTCGCGGCTCGGAGGGCAAGATCGCTTGCGTGAAGTACGCCCGCGAGAACAACCTGCCGTATCTGGGTCTGTGCCTGGGGTTCCAGATGGCGGTGGTTGAGTTCGCCCGGAACGTGTGCGGGATCAAGAACGCCAACAGCACGGAGATGGACGCGAACGCGCCGGAGCCGGTGATCGATATCCTGCCCGAGCAGAAGAAGATCGAGGGTCTCGGCGGCAACATGCGTCTGGGCGGCCGGGATATCCAGATCGCCCCCAAGACCATCGCCTGGGACCTCTTCGGCCGCAAAGACTCCGTGCGGATGCGGTTCCGGCACCGCTACGAGGTCGACCCGCGGTACATCGAGACCCTGGAGAAGAACGGCATGGTCTTCTCGGGCAAGGCCCCCGATCAGCCGATCATGCAGATCCTGGAGCTGCCGAACCACCCGTTCTTCATGGGCACGCAGGCGCACCCCTGCCTGACCTCGCGGCCCCTGCGCCCACAGCCGATGTTCGTCGGCCTGGTGGCAGCGGCCATGAAGAGGCACCATCTGGACGGCGACCTGCCGAACTGCGTCGAGGCCGTACAGAGGGTCTCTGCTTCCGCGGAGGCGTAGGAGCTTCCTATCAGTCCTATCCGTCCCATGAGTCCCATAGGACAAATAGGGCTCATAGGACCTATGGGACGCTTTCTTGCGGCAAGCCTGCGAGTCGAGCCTTGAGTTGCTCGACTTCCTGACGCAGCCGGGCGTTCTCGTGCAGGAGCTTCGTCGTCACGCCGGCGACCTTCTCGGCGATCCCCTTTTCGATGTCCTTCTGAAGAGCCTCGATGCGGGCCTTGCAGCGGGTCAATTCCTCGTCTCGCTGCCGGAGGTCCTGGGCGTGCTTGCGACGAAGGGCCACGATCTCAGCCTCTCGGGCGGCCAGTTGCTTCTGCAAGTCGGCGCTCTGGGCCGCCAGGAGTCTGGCCTGCTTCTCGTTCGCGGTCTGCGTACCCTGTTGCGACTGTTGACACCCGGCGAGCAGCCCTGCCGTGACGGCCAACGCAACGATCGCAATCACACCCAGGGCTCTGCTTCTCATTCGATTGTCACCCCGCATCGTTGGGTTCTCCTTGGAATCGATGCATGTCACGCGTGGGTCGAGAAACCCGCCCTGCATGCCTCTCGTCCGGCTTCCATTCTCAGTGTATCTCCGCGTCCCCTGCGGCTAAGCCTTTCTATTCGAAAAGAACCGCCAGACGCTTCTTCTCCGTGGGGTCGATACTGGTCGGGTTTGTCCAGACCGCCAGTTCCAGGCTCTTGCGACAGGGACAATTCTCGTGGACGAGCGTCTCGGCGCTGGCCAGCAACGCCTGAATCAGGGCCAGGCAATTGTTCGTGGCGGTCTTCACGTTCGAGAGGATCTCTTCGAGGAGTCCCAGCTTGCCCTTGGATTTGTCGTGCGGCCGCCAGCAGTCGTAGTCGCTGGCCAGCGCGATCAGGGCATAGCACATCTGCGCCTCGCGGGCGAGCTTCGCCTCCGGCATGGCGGTCATACCGATCAAGTCGCCGCCCCAGGCACGGTGCATGAGCGACTCGGCGCGGGTCGAAAACTGCGGGCCTTCCATGCAGACGTACGTGCCGTCCAGATGGGTCGTGACATCCAGCGCGGGGGCGACGTGCAGCAGGGTCTCTTTCAGCCGGGCACAGACGGGCTGGGCCATTTCGCAATGAACGGCTCCGAACCTCTCGAAGAACGTGCTCCGGCGCCGGAACGTCTTGTCGAGGAACTGATCGACCAGCACGAGATGGCCCGGCGCGATCTTCTCCTGCAGCGAACCCACTGCCCCGCTGGCGATCACCGCATGAACGCCCAGCGATTTCAGCGCGAAGATGTTGGCGGCGTACGGGACCTCGCTCGGCGAAAGCGTGTGCCCCTCGCCGTGGCGGTTGACGAACGCGATCCGCCGATTGCCCAACGTGCCCAACAGGATGGGCCCGCTCGGCTTGCCGAACGGCGTCTCGACCTCCCGAAACTCGACCCCGGCCAATTGCCCGGCGAGTGCATCGCCCAGGCCCGTGCCGCCAATGATGCCGACCAGCTCACCTGCCATGAACCACTCCTTTCTGGCGGGCCATGATAGCGACCGGATCGCCGGCTGTCGAGAATTCGCGAATTGCTTTGAACAAACACCCGGCGGCCACATAATACTGGGGAACTGAAACCCCTTGTCAGGAGTCCGAGCATATGGATCTGGTCATTACCGTCAAAGAAGTCAAAGGTCACTGTCCCGTCCACAAGGTGGGCGATTCATTCACCCTGAAAGCCTGCTACCAGCTCGTCAGCGAGATCCCGGTCTGCATGCACGGCCTGGCTTCCCTGATGCCCTGGTACAACGCTCTGCGGGTCTCCGAACCCGCCGAATGGGGTCTGGACGGTAAAAAGGACAAAACCAAGGCCTACGTCCAGTGTCCCGATGTCTGCGAGCACACCGGCGGCGGCACCGTCGTCTACGAGATCGGCAAAGTCAGGACGTGACCCGCCTGCTACTTCGTCGAGAATTTGTGGATGGTTGTGCTGGTGAACTTCTTGCCGGGCTCCAGGACGGTGGACGGGAATTCCGGCTTGTTCGGTGAATCCGGATAGTGCTGAGTCTCCAGGCAGAAGGCCGCGTGCTTGACGTAGGCTTTGTCGCCTTTGCCGAGGAGCGAGCCATTCATGTGGTTGGCGGTGTAGAGCTGCACGCCCGGCTCGGTGGTCCAGACCTCCATCACCCGGCCCGTGCCCGGATCGCGGACCCAGGCGCACGGCTTCAACTCGCCCGGCCGACCGTTGATGATGTAGTTGTGGTCGTACCCATTGCTGAGCTGGCGGATGCCGGCGCCGATCTTCCTCGGCGCAAGGAAATCGAGCGGCGTATCCACCACGCTGGCGGTGACCCCGGTCGGAATCAGGCCCTTGTCGACCAGCGTGAACCGGTTGGCGTGGATCATCAACTCGTGGCCGAGGACGTCGCCGTTGCCCTGGCCGGCGAGGTTCCAGTAGGCGTGATTCGTCAGGTTGACGACGGTCTTCTTGTCCGTCTGAGCTTCGTAATCGATCCGCAGCTCGTCGTCGTTCGTGAGCGTATAAGTGACCGTGCACCGCAGGTTCCCAGGGTAGCCTTCCTCGCCGTCTTTGCTCAGGTAGCTCAGTTTCACCCAGGCCCGGTCCTCGGAGGCGGTCGCTTCCTCCTGCTTCCAGACCATCCTGTCGAAGCCCTTTTTGCCGCCGTGGAGGTGGTTGGGCCCGTTGTTGGCGGCCAGCTTGTACTCGACGCCGTCGAGGACGAATTGCGCGTTGCCGATGCGATTGGCATACCGGCCGATGACCGCCGCGGCGCAACCGCCCCGCTCAATGTACTTGTCCAGGCTGTCATGACCCAGGAGCACGTCGCCGAGCGCGCCATGGCGGTCCGGCACGGCCATCGAAACGATGATTGCCCCGTAGTTGGTGATGCGGGCCCGCAGGCCCTTGGCGCTGGTCAGTGTATAAAGAAAGACTTCTTCGCCCTCGGGCGTGCGTCCGAACGATTCGGTATGCGTGTTCATTGATCCGTTCTCCTTCGTCGTCGATCCGGTCCCGGAGTCCATCGAACCCGCTGCGCTCCGCGCGAGTCCGGCGGCACAAACCGCCGCCGCGACGGCAACGAGACCCATATAAATCCTCGCGTTCATTTTCATACTCCCTCGTGTCCTGTGCGACTTGCGGCTTGCCCCCGGCAATCCGTTCGCTGCTGGTTGCTGCTCTCAGACGCTGAATCATAAACCACAAATCGCGGATCATCAAGGGGGAACTGGGCTTTGCGGACGGCCAACTGCGCGGCATCGTGGAGCCGCCGGAGAACGGTCGCAGGGGAATCGGGGGCAGGACGGCCACGACGCGGCCATTGTCCCGAAGGCGTGAATCTGGTAGGATGGACTGGGTGGCGATGCCTATGAGGTGGTCGTTGTGCATTCTGGCGGTATGGATGCTCCTGCTGTCGGCGGTCTGTCCAGCGGGCGACGGACCTGTCCACATTCCGCCGGGCACCGCGCCGGTCTACCGGTTCCATTCGCCTGCCTACAGCCGGGACTTCTATACCCTCGACGCGGTCGAGCGAGATACGGTGCTGACACAGTGGCCTGACGTATGGACGTACGATCGGATCGCATTCCGCGCTTTTGACTCGCCCGGCGACGACGGCCTCGCGCCGGTTTACCGTTTCTGGTCCAGGTCGTTGAACTCACATTTCTATACGATTGACGAGGCAGAGGCAGACACAGTCATCTCCGACTATCCTGATGTGTGGAGCTGGGAGGGCGTCAGGTTCTTCGCCTATCCGGCGGGCAGTCCGCCGGCGGGTACGATTCCTGTGCATCGCTTCTGGTCGAATTCGCTCGAAACCCACCGTTACACGACGAGCGACCGGGAACACTTCAAGTTGAGCTGTGAGGACGCGACGGTCTGGCAGTACGAGGGCATCGCCTGGCACGCCTATCCGGCGGACAGCCTGTCGGTTGTCGGCATCATAAAAGGTCCGACTCTGCAGCGGGTCACGCCTGGGTCGGTGACGATCCTGTGGGAGACCGATGTCGCCGCCGGAACGAGTGTCAGGTACGGGATCGATTCCGTCGGCGAATTTGAGGTTTCCGACCCCGCATGGGTCACCCTGCACAGGATCGTTCTCTCCGACCTGACCCCGAACACGCTCTATACATACACGGCGTCGTCGGGGACCGCCTGTGGGAGCGGCACGTTTCGTACCGCGCCACACGCGGGACAGCCCTTCCGCTTCGCGGTATGCGGAGACACCCAATGGGACCAAGAAACGTGCAGGCAGGTGGCCGCAGGCATCCTGGAGAATCGGCCAGGGATCACCTTCCATTCGGGCGACCTCACCAGCATCGGCCGCAATCTCGATATCTGGGAAAGTGAGTTTTTCGGACCTGCGGCAAGATTGCTCGCCAACACGCCTCTGGTCCCGGTCCCGGGCAACCACGAATACTTCGGGCTGGGCCCCCCGTGGTTCTTCTACTTCTTCGACCGGCCGGTCTACCAAGGATGGTTCGCTGTTGAATACGGCAACACACACGTTATAGGATTGGATACGGGTGTGCCATTCTGCCCCGGCAGTCCGCAGCGCGAATGGCTCGTCCAGGAACTCGCCTCGGCCGCGTGCCGGGACGCGACGTGGCGCGTGATGATCTTCCACGAGCCGCCTTTCACATCGACGAGCGGACACCAGGACAACCTTGCGGCCCAGGAGCATCTCGTCCCACTATTCGAGCAGTACGGCGTGGATGTCGTCTTCAGCGGGCACAGTCACGCATACGAGCGGTACTTCCACAACGGCATCTACTACATCGTCAACGGCGGCGGCGGTGGCTACCTATACACCCTGTTGTCGGACAAGACCCCGCCCATCCGACAGTTCGGCAACAGCGTCCATCACTACTGCATCGTAGACGTCGATCCTCCGGGCGGAACACTCGTGATCCGCGCAATCGACACCGCCGGGAGAGCCTTCGACTCCGTAGGACTATGCAAGTAGTCTCAGGCAACCGGGCATCACGCAGAGCCAGTATCGACTGGCGATTGTATGGCATCCATCCGCGGTTCGGCGGGCAGACGCCAGGCATGAATGGGGCTATCGTCTCCACATTCAAGGCACCGCATTGCGACGGCGATCGTGCCGCACTCGGGACAGATCGGTTCGGCCTCGAAGATGTCAAAGGCCTTCCGGCAACCCGGGCAGGTCCACAGCTTGCCGGCGGGCGGAGCGGCCCCGCAAATCGGGCATGCGAATCCCGCCCGCCGGGGCGCCCTGGCCACGCGGACAAGCCGCAATCCGTACTGCAATCCACGCCAACAGTGCAGGAGGATGAACCCGGACAGAACGCCCAGCCAGATCGACTTCGACCACACCGCCAAGACCACCAGGCCCACGACCCCGACAAAGCCAAGGACCGTCGCGATGGTCATGCTCCAGGCGCGTCCGACCACAAACCACAGGAGCGAACGGACGATCTGGCCGCCGTCCAGGGGGTAGATCGGCAGAAGGTTGAAGATCAGCAGGCCAAGGTTGATGAAGGCAACCGCCCGCAACAACCGGTACAGATCGGGCACCGCATGGAGAACGCCGGAGGTCTGCATCAACTTGCTCAACAGGAACAGCACAGGCACCAGGACCACGTTCACGAGCGGTCCGGCCGCGAGACTCCAGAGCACCGCCCCCGGTCGTTGCGGCGGCTGGACGTAGGCGACGCCGCCCAGCGGCCACAGGACGATCTGATCAGCTTGCCCGCCCACCTGCCGGCAGGCCAGCGAGTGGCCGAACTCGTGCATCAAAACGATGGCGAACAGCGACAGATACTCCAGCACGTTCCAGATCGGCGACGTGTACCATCCGACCCGCTGGCTGATCCCGTACCAGGCAACGAGGAACCACGTCCAGTGCAGGTACAAGTCGATGCCCGCAAGGCGAAACAGATGGACCGAACCCTGTCTTGTCGGTGTCATGCGCTCCTTGCTCACCACCTGTGGCTGACGCCGGCGGTCAGCGCGTGGGCGACGTAGTCCGCGTTGACGCTGACGTCGTAGAACAACAGCAACTGCGTGCTGGCGCCCCACGAGCCGGTCACGCCAAGGCCGAGCAGCGCGCTATTCCTGTCCACGTCATCCGACCTCACTTTGAAAGCTCCGGCCGGCATGTCGGAGAAGGACGCCGTGATGTCGTACTGGTCGTCGGCGAACTCGTGCACCCAGCGGGCGCTGGCTTCGGGTTTGCAGACAAACGGTCTGTTCCCGCCGAATTCCCTGGCGATGCTGACGCCCAGGGCACTCTTGACCGAGCAGTTGTTCTGGCCATCCACATCGAGACTGATCGAGTCAGCGCCTGTTTCGGAGAAACTCTCCTGATCGTGGTACAAGGCGAATAGCGAAGCCATCGGGCGGACTTCGAACCCCTTGGCCGCAGCCGTGTAACCGGCTTCGAGGTATCCGGCCACATCATCGCCCTTGAAATCGCCCTCGGCTTCCCTGCCGATGGTCGCGAAGTCGATTCTCCGTGTCATCTCATACTCGTTGTACCCATAGTAGAGCGCTCCATGGGTATACGTGCGGCCCGCGTGGCGAGTTCCATAGAGAGCCACCTGGTACGTGTCCGTCTCTCCATCGTCCTCCAGGTCGTCGAAATCGATGGTGGAGCGGGAATAGCCCAGATTCACGCCGGCCCGGATTCCGTCCGACAGGGCGCGGTCCATCCCGACTGCGATTCCTCCCACGTCGTTGTGGAAGCGGGACGCAATATCGTCGCCATCCCTCTTGCCGAATGTCCCCAATCCATGGATCGACAGGCCCCAGGGCCCGAAGCTCTGTCGGGTCGAACTGGGAGTGGAGACGCCGGCGGCGATGTCTTCGCCCACCGCACAAAGCTGGAACGAACCGGCTCCGGATACGGAAACACTCTGCGAGAGCGAACCCGCCGCAGATCCGTAGAAGAGCGTGCGCAGGTACCGGTACGCTCTCTCCACGTCCACCATGGGAAACGCCGTGTAGGTGGCCCCGCCCATCTGATCGAGGGCCGCGCCGGCGCCCGCGGCACTGAGAGCCGTCAACCCGTCGATCACGACCATGGCGTCTCCCGAGGCCGTCTCGGAGGCCTCGTCCACGGCCTGGGCAACCGCCCTCTGGTTGAACGTCCTGGCCACGTCCGCGAAGGCAGTCTGGTTTCTCGCCAGGGAAAGCGTCACTCCATAGAGATCGTAGGAGAGCGTTGGATCGAGGAAGGCCAGATTCGACGTGACGCCGTCGAAAGTGCCAAAGACGCCGCCGTAGGCAAGGAGGATATCATAGTCGGTGTTCGGCTGGTAGCTGCCTTCTTCGGCCAGGACCTCGACCGTGCCACCCTCGATCGTCGCCGTTCCCGAAACCTCGATCCTGTCGGATTCACCTGCGGGATTGACTTCCACCTCATATACCGCCCCGTCGGCGTGTGTGTAGTCGCCGTTCACCGTGAGGGTCCCGATGGAATTGCCCGGCGCGACTCGCCCGCTGTTGGTCAGCGGACCCACCTCGCCGTCGCCCATCAGGGTCCCGAGAGATCCGACGTCCACCGCGTCGCCGACGCTGCCCGTCACCGCCAGGGTCCCGCTGGTCACGGTGATGCTCCCGCCGGATGACCCGGTTCCTGTCAGGGTCCAGGTCTCCGTTCCTACCTTGTACAGATTCTCGAAGTTCGTGATCTGGTCGATGCCGATTGTGCCGGCGCCGACCAGTGTCAAGACGTCGGCTCCATCGCCACCGTCAATCGTTCCCGTGATGACGGAGCCCGTGTTGAGCGACACGCCATCGTGGCCACCGGCCAGATCGACCGCAATGCCGCCGGTGCCGGTGATCATCCCGGAATTCGTCAGAACGTCGGAACCTGAGTTCGTGAAGAGAATCCCGGTTTGCCCGGTGATGGTCCCGGTGTTGGTGATTCCGGCGGTGCCCCGAATTTCCAGTCCGGGATTCGTAGTCCCCTGAATCGTCCCGGTGTTGATGAGCTGAGTGACGAAGTCGCCCGTTGCCCCCTGATCGATGAGAATGCCCCGGGCGCCGGTGATCGTTCCGCGGTTGATGATGTGGTTGAGGAATTCGCCGTTTCCTTCGATCGAAAGGCCCGTGCCGGTGACCCCTGTCGCGGTGATGGTCCCTTCATTGACCACGCCGTTTGTCGCCGTGGATGTGCCCGATCCAGGCATGAACCGAACACTGACGCCCGCGGCGCCGCCGGAAATGGTGCCCCAGTTCCTGACGTCCGTTTCATAGGTCCCCGCGGTCGTGTTGCTGAAACGAACACCGTAATAGCTCGCATCCACGCCCGTGATCGTCCCATAATTGTCCACGCTTCCGGTACCGCTGATGACGACGCCGTTCCGGCCGCCGGTGATGGTCGCGTCGGCTTCATTCGTAACGGCGCCGGTTCCGCCGGTGATGTTCACGCCTATCGTGGCGCCGTTGGCGGTGATGCTCCCACCGGAGCGGTTGGTCACCGTGCCGCCGCCGGCGATAAGCACACCCTGATAGTTGTTTCCGGTAATTTCTCCATTGTTGTAGACCATCCCCACACCCAGAGAATACACCCCGATGCCTGTCGTGCCGCCGTAGCCGCCGATGATGCTTCCGCCGGCCTGGTTGGTCACGGTGCCGCCGCCGTTCAACAGGACGGCAGTCCCCCGGGAGGATACGCCATCGCCGTAGGCGTAGATGCTGCCGCTGTTATTCACGACACTCGTCGGGGACGAGCTCAACAGATTGACGCCGATACCACCCACGCTGCTGGAGCTGCCCGCAGTGATCGTGCCGCCCGATTCATTGACGACCGTGTTGGCGCCGCCGCCGTTGGCAAGGTAGATCCCCGCCTTGTTCAGGCTCCTGCCCAGGATCTCGTTCTGATTCGTTACCGAGCCGCCCAAGCCCAGGTATACGCCGTTGTCCCCGCGGACAATCCCTGCGTTGGTCAGAGTCCAGAGCCCGAGATTGGCTGCGTACACGCCATCCCCCTGCGAGGCGGGGATATCCACGGCTCCCCCGGACGACACCAGCGCCGTCCGGTCCCCCGTCCCCGAATAGAGCGTATCGAGATTCTGCGTGACGTCGTACGACCCTGTGATCGTGACGTTCTGTCCCCGACAGACCGGAATCGGGAGAGAAAAGAGGAAACCCGCCATGCCAACAACAGTCCAAAACGATGCCGCCCGACAAGACTCTCTCACGTTCATTCGTTCTCCCTCGAGAAGATCGATAACAGTTGCGATAGCGAAACGCGAAAAGACGCCGTCCAAATCCTACAGTCACCGGCTTGAAGATCGTGACAGAATCCGCGATCCTGGCTGTCTTGTCAAGCCGGAATTGGGGTGGGACGCGGAACTGTGGCGGCCAAAGGATGGGCAGTTCGTTGCCTGTGTGGTCCTTCGGGGGACACACAGGATCAGCGGTCCGCCAGGGCCTGGAGTTTCCGCAGCCAGTCGTTGAAGTGCGGGCACTGGGCTCGCATCACGTCCAAGCCAATCTTCTTGCTGATGGGGATGCCATCCGTGACCTTGGCGTAACGTGGCTTCAGTTCCAGGATTCTCTTGGATGGAGCGGTTTGCCGGCTGTCATTGATCTCCTCTGGCGAGGGGAATTGCTCTCTGATCCGCCGCGATTGCCCCAGTGGCGTCAAGATGCGATTGGCTTGCAGCCACCGGCGGTTGCCCGTCGCCCAGAATGCGGAATCTTTGTCCCAGGTATTCTAAGGCTGCCTCTGCGGCGTTATCATGGTGGGGTTTCCCGCAAGGGCGGGGTCGTTGTTTTGCGTGTCTTTGGCGAGGGTTGGGATGAGTCGCAACGAACAAGCCATATCCGACGTTGTCCGGCTGGCCTTTCTCATGGGGCTTTGTGCGGCCATCGGCGTCTACTTGATCCTCACGACGTCGGTCATCACGAGGGACGGCGTCTTCTACATCGAGCAGGCCAGGCAGCTCGGCCTGGACCCCGTCGGCGTCTGCCGGCGGCATCCGCCGGGCTATCCGTTTCTCCTGTGGGCGGGCCACCGTGCCGCAAGCCTCTTCGTCCAGGGGGATTCGCCCATGCTGTGGGTGTATTCGGCGCAAGGCGTCACGCTGCTGTGCCGGGTGCTGGCGATGCTACCGTTGTACTTTCTCGGCAAGCGACTCGTGGGAGCGGCCGATAGTTTCTGGGCTTTGTTGGTGCTGATCCTTCTGCCCTACCCGGCCTTCTACGGCAGTGACATATTGCGGGAGTGGCCCTATCTGCTGCTGCTGAGCACGGGGATGCTCCTGCTGCATGGGTCGCTGACCGCCGGACGGTGGTGGACGCTCGCGTTGGTCGGCCTGGTTGCGGGGCTCGGGTATATTATCCGGCCGGAATGCGCACAACTGCTCGTCTACGCATTGCTCGGGCTGTTTGTGGCGAGCCGTGCATCCTGCGGCGTGCGGAGATCTCTCGCGACCCACCTCGCACGACCGTTGTTGGCGGGCGCGTCGCTGGTCGCAGGTTTCCTCGTGGTGGTCGCGCCCTATGGCTACGCAA
This sequence comes from Phycisphaerales bacterium, assembly GCA_039683175.1. GTDB lineage: Bacteria > Planctomycetota > Phycisphaerae > Sedimentisphaerales > Anaerobacaceae > PLanc-01. The sequence continues at coordinate 33,557 of JBDKRX010000077.1, read as the reverse complement.
GCGGCAGCATCCTCCCACACCAGTTGAGGCCGCCTGTGGTCAACCTGCCGCCCATCATCAGCGCGGTCGGACCCAAGGCAGCCGCCGATGACGCGCTGGCGTTCGACGTCCGAGAGGGCGAGTTGCTGGAACTGCCCATTCAGGCGAGCGACCCGGATGGCGACGCCTTGTCGTTCTCGCTGGCGGAAGTACCCAAGGCATCCCGGCCCGTCTATGAGTTTCAGTCGGCGATCACGGGGGCGAGCTTCTGGACTATCTCGGGGGAGGATAGAGACCTGCTGCTGACCCACTACCCCGAGATCTGGAGATACAAGGGCATCGCCTGGTACGCCTACAGCGGGCCCACTGCCCGGCCGGGCCTGCAACCTGTCTATCGGTTCTGGTCGCCCACCCAGCAGCGACATTTCTTCACGATGAGCGAATCGGAGAAGGAGGCCGTCTTCACGGAATCGACCTCCGACTCCTGGACCTATGAAGGCGCGGCATTCTACGCATTCGAGGAAACGGCCCACCCCGCAGATGCCGTAGCGGTGTTTCGGCTCTGGGACCAGGAGCACGGATACTCCTGGGCGACGACTCCATCCTCCGGACCCGATGCACAGAGAGACACTGTTGCGTGGTATGCGCATCCGGCGGGAGCCCCACCGGCCGGCGCGGGGATCGAGGACGGCATCTTCCGCTGGCGACCGAGCCCTGCCCAGCGGGGCGAACACCAGATCAACATCATCGTCTCGGATGGAAGGCAGCCGTGCTGCCAACTGGTGACGATCCATGTCACAGACGCCGGCTCAGCCCGGCAGGACCAGGCCGGGAAAGGGCGACAAGGCACATACGCATACGCGAGCGCGATGCCTTGCGGCTGGACACGTCTGCTCCGTCGGAGCGGCGTCCTGCTCCAGTCCATCCCCTTGGGCAATCTGGCGAGAGCGGTGAACGACGTGGTCGGCGGCATCGGCGAGGACCTCATGGTCATCCTGGTCCTGCCATGGATTCTGGGTCTCTACTCCTGCTTCAGGAGTCGAGCGGGGGCCTTGGAGCGGGTCCTGGTTGCGGCCGTCCTGATCGTCAACCTGGGTCTGATGCTGGGTCGGCAGGTCTGGTTCGGGTCCGGCTCGGACCGCCGGTACGGCGTGGCGATGATCGCGCTGACCATCTTCTATCTCCCGATAGGACTCGATGTCATGACACGAGCCATGAACCGCATCCACACGTTCCGGCGCAATCCCGCACCGGTCGGGACTGAACCTCGATCTCGCGGGTTCTACCTGCTCATCGCCGTCGGCGTCATCCTGTGCACACCCAAACTCGTCTTCACTCCCCTGCGAGCGGAGAAAGTCGGTCTTCGGACCGCCGGCGAATGGCTGCGCCAGAACACTCCCGCCGATGCCGTGGTCGCCGAGCCGGACAGGCGCATCAGTCTCTATGCCGAACGCCAGGGCCTCCCCTACGAACGGTACCCCGACGCGCGGAAAGCGGACTACGTCATCGAGATCGCGCGCAGCGATCCAACCCTGATGCTCGACGGCTGGACGCGCGTGCACTCGGTGGCTCTCGGACCGCGGGATGACAGGACGGTGATCATCTATCGCACGGCTCGAATGAAGGAATAGGCCGCACGTTCCATCCACACGCCGCCGCCTTCCCGACCTTCGGCCGGTGGACGAACGCCACAGGCTCGCCTATAATAAAACACGGCAGTGCGCTGTTGTGCAGAGCCTATCCTTTCGGATAAGAGGTGCAGCATGTCGAATCGACTGGATCGTCGTGAGTTTCTGAAGAGATCATTGGCCGGCTCGGCCGTCGGAGCGATGGCGATGAGCTTCGAGGAGCGGGCGCTTCTGGCCCGGACGTCGAGGAATGCAGCGTCGGCTCCCGCCGTTCCCGCGAGCGCGACGGCCGATATGCCCATGGGCAAGCTCGGCCCGTTGAACGTGACGCGGCTGATCGTCGGGGGCAATCTCACGAGCGGCTTCGCGCACAGCCGGGACCTGATCTACGTCTCGGGCCTCCTGCGACAGTACTTCACCGATGAGACGGATTTCGAGACCTGGGAGCTGTGCGAGGAGTGCGGCGTCAATACCGCCGTGCTGCGTCTGGACGAGCACGTCATCGGCTTGATCACGAAGTACTGGAACGAGCGAGGCGGCAAGCTCCAATGGATCGCCCAGGTCAAGATCACACCGGACAGCTTCGATGAGATCAGGCAGGCTGTCGATCACGGGGCCGTCGCTGCCTTCGTCCACGGCGGCGTCTGCGATAGTCTCGTGGTCGAGGGCAAGACCGATCTGCTCGCCAAGGCCGTCCAGTTCACGAAAGATCAGGGCGTAGTCGCAGGCGTCGCCGGACACACGGTCGAGGTCCCCATCGCCTGCGAGAAGGCCGGCGTCGATCCCGACTTCTATATGAAGACCCTGCACAGCCACGAGTACTGGTCGGCCGAGCGCCGGCCGGAGAACGACAACACCTGGTGCCTCACACCCAAGGAAACCGTCGAGTTCATGGCAACGGTGGAGAAGCCCTGGATCGCGTACAAGGTCATGGCCGCCGGCGCGATCCACCCCCAGGAGGGCTTTCGCTACGCCTATGAGAGCGGCGCCGACTTCATCTGCGCGGGCATGTTCGATTTCCAGGTCCGCGAGGATGCCATCATCGCCCGGAACCTCCTCAAGGCCAACCTGACCCGCCGGCGTCCCTGGCGCGCATAGACCGGGTGACCGCTTGTGCCATTTCGGCTCTGTCATCCCCTCGACAGTACTTTTTCACTTGACCCATTCGCAGTATCGGATATAGCCTGATCGGCGCGTTGACGATACCATGAGTCCATTAGGAAAGGAGCCTGCAATGAGATGCTCAAAGTGCAGTATTGTGTCCTGTCTTGTGGTCATCTCCCTATCCATGACCGTTGGATGCAGCAAGAAGCCCGAGGAAGGGAAACCGCCCGGCGCGACGGCGCCGGCAGCGGGAGCCCCGGCAGCCGTGGATACGGAGAAGCCCGTGGCGGAGGTCCAGGCGCAGGCTGAGACCATGACCGTCGAAAACCTGAAAGCCACGGCGCTCAAGTACAAAGAGGCAATCCTCGCCAAGCAGGCTGACATTTCGGCGCTGGCTGCCAAGGTCAAGGAAATCCCGATCACCGAAGCCCTGGGAGAAGAGGCGAAGAAGCTGAAGACCGACCTGACAGGTCTGGAGACCTCGTTGAAGTCGCTCAAGGACCGCTTCCAGGTGTACTACAACACTTTGAAGACCAAAGGCGGCGATCTGGCCGGGCTCGAATTCTGATCCCATCGACCATTCGAAACTCCGAGGACGCCACACGAGACAACGTCTCGACTTGAGCATGGCGTCCTCGGAGTTCGGGTGTAGCTCGACGCCGGCTTTCTTGACACCCTTGCTGTCAATCTGTACACTTGGGTTGTTCCCAGTCAGAAACAGTGTGATTCTGGGAGACACAGCACATTCGAGGATCATGGCGATCTGGGCCGAACCGGATAAGGGGTTTTTGGCGGCACGGAACCGTCAGTCTCGACGCCCGTGAATGAGGAAGTACTGTCACTCTAACAGACAAAAGACTGGTCATGAGCAATGCGACGAATATACATGAAACGCCTGTTTCAGAGCCGAGGGAGATTCCGCTTCTGGGTTCGATGATTCTGCAGGGCGATTCGCTCCACGTACTCCGATGTCTGCCTGCTTCGTGCGTGCAATGTATTGTCACGTCACCACCGTATTGGGGACTGCGGGATTACAGCATCAGCGGTCAGATTGGACTGGAGAACAGCCTGACTCAGTACATCAATCGTTTGGTGGCCGTCTTCAACGAAGCGAAACGGGTTCTGAAAGATGACGGCGTTCTCTGGCTCAACATCGGCGATGGGTATACGAGCGGCAATCGGGGCTGGAGAGCGCCGGATAAGAAGAATCCTGCTCGCGCGATGAGTGTTCGACCTGACACCCCGGAAGGGCTGAAACCGAAAGATCTCCTTGGCGTACCCTGGCGACTGGCTTTCGCTCTGCAACAGGACGGCTGGTACCTCCGATGCGACATCATCTGGAACAAACCGAACGCCATGCCAGAAAGCGTAAAGGATCGCCCGACCCGTGCGCACGAGTACGTCTTCATGCTGGCCAAATCAGAGCGATACTACTATGATCACCGAGCCGTGATGGTGCAGAATGGGAGCAAGCCGAGGAACTGCCGGAGCGTGTGGGATATCAACACCCAGCCATTTCCCGAGGCACACTTCGCCACGTTTCCACCCGCCCTTGTTCGGCCGTGCATCCTTTCCGGATCGAAACCGGGCAGTTTCGTGCTGGACCCGTTCTTCGGCTCCGGAACAGTCGGCGTGGTTTGCCAGGAGCTGGGGAGGAATTTCATCGGGATCGAATTGCACCCTGAGTACATATCACTGGCCGACAAACGATTGAGCCGAGGCGAGAAAAAGGGAGGAATCCGTCGTGCGATCCGGCAGGAAATCGCTCAGGTTACCTGAGCCGCTTCTTCAGGTTGAATTCTCCGTGTGCCTCGCGTCTGCCCGCAAGGCGTATCTCATCGACGCACTCAGTGACACGGTAGCCAGGCTCGATATACCCGCCCTGGATAGACAGATTGCGGAGATCGTTCCGCACGAATTCATCAGCAGGCTTGCGTCCGCCGGTCTGCGTGCGGAGCTGCTTTTCCCTCTGCCGCTGGTTCTCGCAGAGAATCCCCGGCTTCTGACCTACTACAGACTGCTTCTCGGATTCAGCCAGAAGGCATTCTATGGCCAAGGAACAGGCACAGGAGCATTCAGGCAAATGGAGGATGGGGGAACGCTGCCGAAAGACCCCAATCTGAGGGCGTTGTCGGAGGCGATGACCGAACGAGTATGCACCTTGGTCGAGGGCATAGGTATCGGCCGCATTACGCGCGATCTGATTGACGATCTGACGCTGCTGACTCTTGGGCCCCAATTACGAGGAGGGGCGAATGTCAAGAAAGGTTCGACCAGCATCCACAGCGTCTTCGAACTGATTCATGCGATCGTCAGACGATCGCTGGTCAAAGCGACCGAGAAGAAGTTGGAGGTAAGAAACGCTGCCGGCCGCAAGGTGCTCATAGAGTTCAGTTCGGACCCCGATATCGTCATTCGGGAAGTCATGGCCAGGAACAGCTTTCGGAACATCGTCGCCATTGAGGTAAAGGGCGGCACGGACTACTCCAACATCCATAATCGAATAGGGGAAGCCGAGAAAAGTCATCAGAAGGCAAGAAAGAACGGCTACACGGAATGTTGGACTATCGTCAATGTTGCCAGACTTGATCATGCGAAGGCTGCCCAGGAGTCCCCTTCAACAGACCGTTTCTATCAACTCGCGGAGATCATTATCGATGGAACAGACGCGTTCATCGATTTCCGCAATCATATTGCGGCCCTGACCGGCATCAGGAGTTGAATGGGTCCGGACGGCCAAACAGGTGGTGGTGGAAGCCTCTCCAATTGGCCCGCGGCAACGGCCCGTGCGCATTTCGCATCACCAACCTGAAGCTCAAACAGGGAGAGCAAAGATGATCCAGGCGATCTGTCTCGGTGTGGCAATGCAGATGCTCGCGGCCGGCTCGCCAAGCAGTCTGGCGGACTACGTCTGCATCGAGCGGCTCTCGCCGCGTGTGATCCTCGCCTATTGGCTGGGCACCGACCGACGGTGCAATCTCACGGCCATTCAATCCTCCAAGGGCCTGGCGATCATCGACACGGAGATGTCGCCGAGGATCATGGCGCCAATCAAACAGCGGATCGAGCAGATCTTCGGCCGCAACGACTGGATCTACGTCATCAACACGCACGCCCACGACAACCATGCCGGCGGCAACAGCTTGTTCCAGGGCGCCACAATCGTTGGACACGAGAACCTGGCTGAGGACATGCAGTGGCTCATCGACAAGCAGGTGCAACCCGACTGGAAGCGGAGGGACCTCGACGGGACGGCCCTGACCATCCGCAACCTGCGGGCCCTGCTGCCTCAGGTCGCCGGCAGCCGCCTAAACACCCGGCGAGTCCACGGCGAGATCAAGTTCTGGGAACTCCACGCACAGGATCTGCAGGAAGGTTACGGAATCGTCAAGCCCGCGCTGACCTTCTCCGACCGGCACACGCTCGACCTGGGCGACCTCCAACTCGAACTGGTCTTTTTCGGCAAGGGCCACAGCCTCTCCGACACCCTCGTCTACATCCCGCAGGAGAAGCTCCTGGTCACCGGCGCGATCGTCTATCAGCGAAATCAGCTCCCTGAGATCGGCGAGCGATCGGAACTCCGGGACATTCGCCGCTTTCTCACGATCCTGGACGGCTTTCTCGCCCCTGAGGTGCAGATCAACCACGTGGTCCCGTCGCACAGCCCGCCGCTGCTCAAGAGCGACCTGCAGTCCGTGCGGGACTACTACCAGAGGATGCTCGACCTCGGCCGGCAGGCCCGCCGGGAGGGTCTGACCCTCGAACAGACCCTCCAGCGGCTCTCGGTCCGCAACAGCTTCCCCGCCTTCCGCGACCCGCCACCCGGCCACTGGGCCCACGGCATGCAGGAGCGAAACGTTCGCAACCTCTGGCGCATCCTCGGCGAGGAGCAGCAACAGCCGACACAGACAGGACCGGCGAAGGGCTGACACGCCGGGTGTTTCTTGCAAATCCGGCGGCCCACGGCTATCATGGCCCGGATGGTGAAGAAGGACTCCGACAAAGAGAAACAGGCCCCCGTGGCGGTCAACAAAAAGGCCTACCACGACTTCGAGTTCGTGGACAAGTACGAGGCCGGGATCGAGCTGCGGGGCAGCGAGGTCAAGTCGCTCCGGGCGGCCCCGGCCGACCTGACCGGCTCCTACGCCAAGATGCAGGACAACGAGTGTTGGCTGGTGGGGGCCAAGATCGCTCCCTATCAGCAGGCGGGCAACATGAACCATGACCCCGCCCGCAAGCGGAAACTTCTGTTGCACAAGGCCGAGTTGCATCGGATCTGGACGAAATTGGAGCAGCGGGGCTTCACCCTGGTGCCGCTGCGGGTGTACTTCAGCCAGCGGGGCCTGGCGAAAGTCGAACTGGCCCTCGCCCAGGGCAAGAGGCAATACGACAAGCGAAAGAGCATCACCGAGCGGGCCCAAAAACGCGATCTCGACCGAAACATGAAGAAATACAGGGGAAGGTAGACATGGCAGACGAAGAGAAGAAAATCATCATCGACGAGGACTGGAAGCAGCAGGCCCAGCGAGAGAAGGAGGTCATGGCCGCCAAAGAGAAGGAAGAGAAGAAGAAACAGCAGGCCGAGGAGCCGGAGGAGGCGGGTCCCGGCGGGCCGATGCCGCAGGGGAACTTCGCGGCGCTGGTGAGCATGCTCACGACGCAGGCCCTTTTCGCTCTCGGCTTGATCCGCGTTCGAGGCGAGGAGGAGCATGAGCCGGACCTTGAGATGGCCCGCTACAATATCGATATGCTGGAGACGCTCTCGGAGAAGACCAAGGGGAACCTGAGCCCGGAGGAACAGAAGATGCTCAAGAGCACGCTCGCCGACCTGCGAATGGGGTTTGTCAGCGTGGCCAAGCAACTTGGTTCCCAGCAGTAATTGTTGATGCTTGATTTGTGATTGTTGATCTTAACAATCACGCAGAAGGACAAACGGTTTTGGCCAATATCCTCGACAGGATCGTCGCCGACAAACAGGAGGAGGTCCGAGCACGACAGTCACGGACGCCCCTGAAGCGGCTTGTGGAACAGGTTGCCGATCTGCCCCGATGCCGGAACTTCTACAAAGCGGTCACGAAGTGGAATGCCCGAGGCATCAACGTGATCGCCGAGGTCAAGAAAGCGTCGCCGTCGGCGGGTCTGATCCGCCAGGATTTCGATCCCGTGGCCATCGCACAAACGTACGAGCAGTGCGGGGCCGACGCGATCAGCGTCCTGACCGACGAGAAGTACTTCCAGGGCCGGCTCGAATACATCGAGCAGATCAAGCAGGCGGTGTCGTTGCCGGTCCTGCGGAAGGACTTCATCATCGACCCCTGGCAACTGTACGAGTCGCGGGTAGCCGGCGCCGACGCGATCCTGCTGATCGCCGAGGCGTTGAAGCCGGGCAATCTGATGGACCTGATGATCACCGCGGGCGAATTGGGCCTGACCGTCCTGCTCGAGGTCCACGAGGCGGACTCCCTGCTGGCGGTCCGCAGCATGATCGGGTTCCCCCAAAAGGGCTACAGCGTGCTCGGGATCAACAACCGCGACCTGACTACGATGCAGGTCGATCTGCGAACGACCGCCCGCCTGGCGACGCTGCTGGACGAAGGTGGCGAACTGGTCTCCGAGAGCGGCATCAAGACCCGCGCCGACGTCGAGAAACTCAGGTCCATCGGCGTGCGGGCCGTACTCATCGGCCAGACCCTGTGCGAGCAGCCCGATATCGCTGCGAAGTTCGCCGAGCTGTTCGGCTGAACCATTCGACTCCTGAAATGGACCCAACACCATGAACATCGCTCTTTACATCGCCGGCTTTCTGGCTCTCGGTCTGCTCGGGGGCATTCTCAGCGGCCTCCTCGGCATCGGCGGCGGCATTCTAATCGTGCCGGCGCTGGTCTTCATCGCGGGAATGACCCAGCACAAGGCCCAGGGTACGACGCTGGCGCTGATGGTCCCGCCGATCGGCCTGCTGGCCGCATGGACCTACTGGAAGCAGGGCTACGTGGACGTGAAAGTCGCGATCCTGATTTGCCTGGGTTTCTTCTTCGGCGGTCTGATCGGAGCCAAGCTCGCCGGCGTGATCAACGCGGCAATGCTCAAGAAACTCTTCGGCGTACTCCTTCTGGTCACCGCCTTCAAGATGATCCTGTCGAAGTAGGGAGCCACGGATGAAACGGGGGATTCTGCTGAGTCAGTCCAAGTGGGTGGTCGAGCCGGGGTGCGTCGTGCTGGTGACGGGCGGGACCCTGACCAGGGCCAACCTGATGACGATCAGTTGGCAGACGCCGGTGAATACCGCCGATCCGTGCCTGGTGCTGCTGGTGATGGGCCATGGCCGGTACACGTACGAACTCATCAAGCAGAACAACGAACTGGTCCTCAACGTGCCGGGCGAGGAGCTGCTGGCGCAGACGCACCTGTGCGGCACGGTCAGCGGCCGCAAGATCGACAAGTTCAAGGAAGCCGGCCTGACGCCCGCGCCGGCGCACTTGGTGGCGCCGCCGCTGATCGCCGAATGCGCGGGTCATCTCGAATGCCGAGTCGTTGAAACCTTCGCGGTCAAGACGCATGACCTGCTGGTCTGCGAGGTCGTCTATGCGTCGGCCGAGGAGGCGTTCTTCGACGGCGCCTGGATTCCGGAGAAGTTCCACACCCTCCACTATATGCAGAAGACCCAATACGGCGTGCTCACCCGCCGGCTCGACGCCGGTCGATAACACAGAACACCCGCATCCGGACCACTCCAATTCGAATTTGCGAACCGGAACACAGAGCAGGGAGTAATCCTCCTGTGCGCTGGGTGTATTTGCACTCAGGCGAGAGACAGAGGTGGCTATGTGCGTGCTGGTTCCGTGAAACCCTGTTTTGGGAGGTCAAGTCATGATTAGCCAAAAGAAGCGAGCACTTCTCGTTGTGGCTGTGCTGTTGTGGATGGCCGCCGCGGGGTCTTCGGTGGCTGCGGTCAAGGATGCTGAATCCGCGACTCACGGCTATGACGCGGCCCGCTATCAGGTCGTGAACACGTACGAATATCCCGGATTCAAGCTGATCCAGTTCAACCTGCCGGTCCTGTCGCATTATTCGTACATGCTGGTCAGCGAGGGCCAGGCCCTCGTGGTCGATCCCGGCCGCGACATCCAGGCGTATCTGGACACGGCCAAACAGCAGGATATCAAGATCATCGGGCTCTATCTGACCCACTCCCACGCGGACTTCGTGGCCGGACACATGGAGATGGTCAAGGCCGTGGGCTGCCCGATCTACCAGAGCGCAAAGAGCAAGGCCGAATACAAGATCGAGCCCGTAGAGGACGGTACGACGATTCAAGTCGGCCGGGCGACGGTCAAGTCAATCGACACGCCCGGCCACGTGGTGGATGGGACCAGTGCGTTGGTCTACACTCCCGGCAAGGACACGCCGGAACTGATTCTGACCGGCGACTACCTGTTCGTGGGCAGCGTGGGCCGGCCTGATCTCGTAGTCGGCACAACCGCATCCGCGCTGGCGGGTATGGCCTTCGACATCTGGCAGACGAAGGTCTCGAAGCTGCCCGACGGTGTGATCGTTTTTCCCGCCCACGGAGCGGGCTCGCTCTGCGGCGCCCACCTGAAGGACAGTCCGCACTCCACCATCGGCGAGGAACGCACCTCCAATCCCTACTTGCAGCACAAGGCGAAGTCGGAGTTCGTCGCCGACGTGCTCTCGGAGTTGAGCGAGCCGCCGCAGTATTTCGGGCACGACGCCGCGATGAATCGCAAGGGTCCGGACCTGATCGATTGGGATCAGCCTCTGACGACCAAGCTGACGCCAAGCGCGGAACTGACGGATTCGGCCAGGTACTATGTCGTGGATATTCGCGATGCCAAGGACTACGCGGCCGGCCATGTTCCCAATTCGGTGAACATCGCCCTGCGAGGTCGTATGGAGACCTGGGTGGGCATCATGGCGCCGTGGGGCTCCAACATCGTGCTGTGCGGAGAACTTGAGGACCTCCAAGAAGGCTTGCACCGCCTGCACCGCGTGGGCTACACGGGCCAATACGTGCTTTTCAGCGAGTGGCAGAAGGCGGCCCTGGCGGTCAACAAGAACGAGCTCCTGCCGCCGCAACAGCTCTACGCCGCAATGCAGGCCGGGACGGAGCCGCTGATCGTGGATGTGCGGCTGCCCACCGAATGGATGGGCCTGCGCATCGGGACGGTCCTGAACCTGCCGTTGAACAAGCTCAGCGACCTTTCGGCCAAGCTCAACCCGAACGAACCGGTGGTGGCGGTGTGCAACTCCGCGTATCGATCCACGATGGCAATCGGCGTGCTGGAGCGCAAAGGGTTTACGAAGGTCACCAGCCTGGCGGGGGGCAGCGAAGCCTGGGTCGCGGCCGGCTACCCCGTCTACGGCGCGGAGACGAAAACCGCAGCGGCAAGCGTGTCGAGGAGGGTCGTTGCACTGCCGGAGCGAATCTGCGCGGCGGAGCTGAACCGGCTGATGCTCGACCTGCCCGGCACGTACGACCTCGTCGATATCCGGCCCTCGGAGATGTTTGCCGATTACAGCCTGCCCGGGTCCGTGAATGTGGACATCGCCGACCTGATCGGCAATCCGGCCTGGCTGACCGGCGCCGGACCGCTCATCATCGTCGATCGCGACGGGTCGCTCGCAATGGCGGCGGCCGGCATTCTCTCCCAGAAGACGCAGCGGCAGATCAAAGCGGTCTACGGTGGACTGGATGCCTACTGGTCGCAGACTCAATTCGCCGCGCCGTCTGCCTCGGCGGCGCCGGCCCCTGCGGCCGCGCCACCTCGGGCGGCGCCTTCCACGGCGCCTGCTCCCGCCGCTCCGGCCAGGCCGGTCCCGACCCCACCAACCAAGAAGAGTGCGGGGTGCTGACTATGGACGACAAAGAGATCAAATCCGATCACCATATGAATCCGTATCTGGCCGGCGTCCTGTTGGGGCTGGTTCTGCTCGCTTCGTTTCTGGTCCTGGGCGCCGGTCTGGGCGCCTCGGCGGGGATTGCCCGGATCGCGGCCGGCGCGGAGTTGTGCGTACTGCGGAGCCACACGCTCGCCAGCGAGTACTTCGGCAACTGGGGAACGCAGCCCTTGCGATACTACCTCGTCTTCATGTTCGTCGGCATCTTCGTGGGCGCGTTGTTTTCTGCATTGCTCGCCGGGCGCATCCGGCCCTCGCTCGAACGTGCTGTGGGCTTCTCCGCCCGGACCCGTGTGATCCTGGCCTTCATCGGGGGCATCCTCGTCGGCTTCTCCAGTCGCCTGGCGGGAGGCTGCACCTCCGGCCAAGCCCTCAGCGGGTCGGCGCAACTCATGACAGGCAGCTTTGTCTTCATGCTCTGTATCTTCGCCGGCGGATATGGATGTGCCCGTCTTGTAAGGAGGCAGTGGAATGATTGACTCGTTCTACGCACTCGACGCGCTTGGCTCAGGCCGGGCGCTTGTGGCGGCGCTCGTGATCGGCATGCTGTTCGGCCTCGTGCTGGAGCGTGCCGGTTTCGGCAGCAGTCGAAAACTGGCAGCCGTCTTCTATTTCAAGGACATGACCGTCATCAAGGTAATGTTCACGGCAGTGCTGGTCGCGGCGATCGGGTTGGCCTATGCCCGGCTCTTCGGCCTTGTCCAGACTGACGATGTGTATCTGCTCCCGACCGTCTACGGGGCCCAGATCGTCGGCGGGCTGCTGTTCGGCGTCGGCTTCGTGGTGGGCGGCTGGTGTCCGGGGACCGCTGCCGCCGGGGTGGCCAGCGCCAAGCTGGACGCGTTGATCTTCCTGGGCGGGGCCGCCCTGGGCAGTATCCTGTTCAACGAGCTGTTTGGCCTGGTCAAGTCGCTGTACACGGCCGGCGAGCGAGGGGTGCTCTTCGTCTACGACAGCCTCGGCATATCCGAAGGCGTGTTCCTCGTCCTGTTCGTCGTAGCCGGAGCAGTCTTCTTTGCCCTCTGCGAGCGGATTGAGAAGGCACGCGGCCACACCGGCGCGCGACCCGGCGTCGTGATGGCGCTGTGCGTGATCCTGCTGACTCTCAGTGTCGGGGCGGCCATGTCTCCCTCCGATCGGATGGGCTCGGCGCAAGTTGCCACGGCGGGTTCGCCCGAGGAGCAACTGCTCGGGCAGGTGGATCAGGCCGCGGACCACATCGAGCCCGAGGAACTGGCGGAGCGTTTGACTCGCAGCGAACAGGACGTGCTGGTCGTGGACGTCCGGACGCCGGAAGAATACGCCGGCTTTCACATCCGCGGGGCCGTGAACGTCGCACTGCCCGAATTGCACGGGTTTCTGGAGCCGTATCGCAATCGCGGGATGATCGTGTTGTACTCGAACGGCATGACCCATCCGGCCCAGGCCCGCGACTCCCTCGCTCGGAGCGGCTTCGACAATGTCTACCTGCTCACCGACGGCCTCGACGGCTTCGTTCAGCGTTGCCTCAAGCCGGTCTCGCTGCGCTCCGAGCCCCTGACCGCTGCCCAGACGGCCCGAGTGAGCCGGTGGCGGCAGTACTTCGCCGCTTCGCAGGCGAGTCCGACGCCACCGCCGCTGCCGGCGGCGGACGAGAAGCCCGCCCGCCTGGTGGAAACCGGATGGCTGTCCAAACAGCTCGGGCAACCTGGACTGGTGATCCTTGACATGCGGCCGCAGCCGGAATACAACACCAGTCACATCCCCGGCTCCCTGCAATTCGACGTCGAACACCTGCGGGGCACTATCGGCGGCGTCGGATCCAAGTTGTTGCCCGCGGACATGCTGGCGCGTCACTTATCGCTCATGGGCATCGCGTCACAGAGCACGATCGTGATCGTACCCGGCGCCAAGATCCATGACGCCACGCTGGTGACGGTGGCGCTGGAACGCGTTGGCCACAGTCGCTACGCGATCCTCGACGGGGGCTACGACAAATGGGTGGCCGAGAGCCGGCCGGTTGGCGTGGATTTGCCTTCCACGGCGGCGACATCATACCCCGTCATCAGCCAAGGGGACACGTTTGCCGTGGACTATGTTGCGGTCATAGAGGCAGTGGAGCGTAAGAACGCTGTGATTCTTGACGTGCGTCCCTCCGACTTCTACAGCGGCCAGAAATCGGATGAAGCCCGGGCCGGGCATATCCCCGGGGCGGTGAATCGGCCATACACGGAAGATGTCGTCAAGACAGACAAGTACACCGCGTTCAAACCGGCAGCCGAATTGGAGAAGGCCTATCAGGCCCTCATCCCTCGCAAGGATGCGAGAGTCATCGTCTACTGTCGCACGGGCCACCAGGCCAGTCAGGCGTTCTTCGTGCTCACGCAGTTGCTGGGGTATGAGAATGTGTCCTGGTACGACGGAAGCTGGAGCGAGTGGGCGGCGCGTCTGGAGCTGCCGATCGAGACACCCACGGCCACGGGTCGGTAGGAAAGGCAAGAGCCTGCCGGAACGCGGCACGCGACGGCAGGGGTCCAATCGTCGGGGCGGTTCTATCTCTTGAACACAGCTACCCTGCTCTTGAGGATGTCGGACCGGCTGATGACGCCCACCAGTCTGCCCTGGTCGAGGATGGGAACGCGGTGGAAGTCCTTCTGGATCAGGCACTCGCAGACGAGGTCCAGGCTCGTTTTACGGTCGAATGCGACCACGTTCGTGGTCATGAACGCCGCAACGGTGGTTTCTGCGGGGAAGGGGTGGATGCAGTAGTTCAGCACGTCCTTCTCGGTAATGATGCCCAGCAGTCGCATCGCTCCATCCACGATGGGCAGGCCCGTGACATGTTGTCTGGAGATTATCGCCATGGCTTCGTACAGGGGGGCCTCCGGCGGCAAAGTCAGCAAGCCGCAGCTCATCACGTCTTCGGCGAGAAGTTCTTTATCGGACTCCAAACGTGGAATCTCCGTCAAGGGCCTGAATCGGTCCATGCAGACTCGAATCAGGTCGGCACGGGTGATCACGCCGGCCAGCGTCTGCTGGTGTAACAGGATAGGCACCCGGCGGAAGGCATTCTCCACGAGCTGCTTGCAGACGACCGGGAGCGGGTCATCCACGTCGAAGCTAACGATGTTCTGGGTCATGTAGTCGCCCACGCACCCCGGCAGATACTCCGTCCTTGTCACGAGCCTGAGCAGGTCTCGCTCCGACAGCATGCCGCACAATCGGCCCCGATCGGTCACCGGCAATCCACTGATATCCTTCGCGAGCAACAACGACACCGCTTTGTGCACGGGCTCTTTCCTGTCGATGCTCACGACGCCGTACTGCATCGCGTCCTTGGCCGTCAACTGCTGCCAATCACCCTGGGCGTCGGCAACACAGACCGGCTGGGACTCGTGACTTGCTTCAATGCAATTGGGCTGATCCATTCTCGTACTCCCACGACTGCCAATCGCGATCCGAACACGCTCCTGCTGGAAGGAAACAGCACACCATACTTTTCGACAGAGGATTCTGACGGCTTTAGGGCAAGGCATGGCCTGTAGGCCCTCCCCGTCCCAAAATACGTACTCTTACGTATGTTTTGGTACGTACGAGAATGGCTGCTCGCGGCAAAACGGCGGTTCCTCGTGGGGTGTGAAAACCCGCGGCGAGGCGGTTCTTCGGAGGCGCGAGGTCGTAAGTGCAGGGACTCAATACGCCGGTTTGGCCGCTTGGCACTTGAAACGTCGAACCAGGATGCCGTACAATGGCGGCATGTACGGGGTATCCTCCCTCACGACGCAATGCATCCCCAGCATACCCTGTGGATTGGCATGATATCCTTTTGGAGACTCGATTGGTGCGTATCGCTTTGGGTCAGTTCAATGCGACGGTCGGCGACCTGGCCGGCAACGTGGCGAAGATGAAGAAGATCTGGTCCGACGCCATGGCGGCGGGGGCCGATCTGGTGGCTTTTCCGGAAATGGCCATCTGTGGCTATCCTCCGGAGGATCTGGTGTACAAAAGGCAGTTTGTGCAGGACAACCGGGCAGCCCTGGAAGAGCTGGCGGCGGCCTGTAACCGAAAGACCCTCGTGGTGGGCTTCGTCGAGGCCGGCGAGCACGGCCTGTACAACGCCGCAGCGGTGATCCAGAAGGGCCGGATCGTACACACCTATCACAAGTGCAGCCTGCCCAACTACAGCGTGTTTGACGAGCAGCGGTACTTTCAGAGCGGCGACCGGCCCGTCGTGGTCAGCGTCGGCGGCCTGCGCGTCGCGGTGACCATCTGCGAGGACCTCTGGCACACCCAGCGCCTGACCGATCTGCTCGTGGGCGTCGGCCGGATTCATGTCCTGCTGAACATCTCCGCTTCGCCCTTCGACGTGGACAAGATCTCCATGAGGGGCGAAGTCATCGCGAAGTGCTCGGACGCCTTCGATTGCGCCGTGGCCTACTGCAATCTCATCGGCGGCCAGGACGAGCTGGTCTTCGACGGGCGGAGCATCCTGGTGGACTCGACAGGCCGCATCGCGGCCCAGGCCAAGGCCTTCGACGAAGACCTGCTCCTCGCCGATGTGCGAGAGGACGCCGAGGGCGTCAAGGTCGTCCCGACGCAACCGCCGGCGCCGCAGCCGGCCGACACGGCCGAGGAGGTCTACCAGGCCCTCGTGCTCGGGCTGCGGGATTACGTGCTCAAGAACGGGTTCAGGCAGACGATCCTCGGGATCAGCGGCGGGATTGATTCG
This sequence comes from Phycisphaerales bacterium, assembly GCA_039683175.1. Taxonomy (GTDB): domain Bacteria; phylum Planctomycetota; class Phycisphaerae; order Sedimentisphaerales; family Anaerobacaceae; genus PLanc-01. The sequence goes on along the minus strand of JBDKRX010000077.1, from coordinate 17,222 downwards.
GCCGTCACGGCGGCCATCGCCGCCGAGGCGCTGGGACCCGAGAACGTCCAGTGCGTGACCATGCCCTCGCGGTTCAACAGTCCTGAGACGATTGCGGATTCCAAGCTCGTCGCGGACAACCTGGGGTGTCCCCTGCTGGCGATCCCGATCGAGCCGATCCTCGCGCAGTTCCACGCGTCGCTCAAGGCCGATCCGCGGTGGACCGACCAGGGCATCGCCTACGAGAACCTCCAGGCGCGGATTCGCGGAATGATCCTGATGTCCCTGAGCAACCAGGTGGGCTCGCTGGTGCTGACCACGGGCAACAAGAGCGAAGTCTCCGTCGGCTACAGCACGCTGTACGGCGATTCCGCCGGCGGGTTCGGCGTCATCAAGGACGTCCTCAAGACGATGGTCTACCAGTTGGCCGAGTACATCAACAGACGGGCCGGACGGGAAGTGATCCCGGTCGCGGTCATCCGGAGGATTCCCAGCGCGGAGCTTCGGCCCGATCAAAAGGACACGGACTCCCTGCCCGACTACGACCTGCTGGACCGGATCATCACGGGCTACGTCGAAGAGGACAAATCCGCCCGCGAACTGGTGGACTCGGGTTTGCCCGCCGAGACGGTCGAGCGGGTGATCCGGATGATCGACCGCAACGAGTACAAGAGGAGGCAGTCGGCGCCGGGGGTGCGGATCACGCCGAAGGCCTTCGGCAAGGACCGGCGTCTGCCCATCACGAACCGCTACACGACCACGGTCACCGATCCGAAGAAGCGACGGTAGACCGCTGGGGAGGTGACAAATGATTGGCAAATCGCAGCGGCGGGTGGTAAGACGAGACGCATGACGGACTGGTTGATTCTGAGAAAGGCATGGGAAGCCGTGCGCAGGCCGGACAGGTGCGCCCGGCCCTATTACGTGCAGCTCGAAGTGACGACGCACTGCAATCTGGCCTGCTACATGTGCGTCCGGAACGAGGCGATCAAGCATCCCCAGCATCTGGCCTATGAGGATTTCGCCAGGACGTTCGACCGGATCAAGCCGCACAAGCTGGCGTTGTCCGGCGCGGGCGAGCCTCTGCTGCACCCGGATATCACCCGGATGATCGCCCATGCGCGCGCCCGCGGCGCGGCGGTCCAGATCCCGAGCAACGGCACACTCCTGGGTCGGCCGGGAACGGCGCAGGCGATCGTCGAGTCCCGCCTGAACACGTTGAAGATCTCCATCGACGCGGCGACCGCTCAGACCTACAAGGCCATTCGCCGGCAGGACTGTTTTGACAAGATCGTCGAGGGGGTCCGGGAACTGAGCGAGCGGAAGAAGGAGAAGGCCAGCCGCCTGCCCGAGGTCCGCTTCGACGTGGTGATCCTGAAAGAGAACTATGCCGAGATCCCCGACATCATCCGATTGGCTCGCGATCTCGGGGTCGGCGTAGTCTACTTCCGCGCCCTGCAGACCAAGGGGATCGGCAAGGAACGGGAGGAGGCGATCGGCAAGGACGTGGATTTTGAATCGCTGGGCCGCGCGGTGCAGCAGGGGATCGCCGATGCGGCCCGCCTGGACATCCGAACCAACCTGCGGGACATCGCCCGGGACTTCGCCAACTACCACTCCATCTACCAGAGGCAGGACGCGGCCATGTCCGACCAGGTGTGCCTGCTGCCGTGGTTGCAGTGCTTCATCTCGGTCCGGGGCGAGCTGTCCGTGTGCTGTGCGACCTACACAAACGAGAGCTTCTCCGCGGGTAACGTGTTCGAGCAGGACTTCGAGGCGGTTTGGAACGGGCCCAAGATGCAGTCGATCCGGCGGCAGTTCAGGAGCAGGCAGAACCCGCTGGCGGTCTGTCGCGACTGCATTCCTCACAGTCTTCCGGTGCTGCTCAAGATGGGCTCGATGCTCCCAGGGTTCGTGTTCAGGGCAGTGCGACGATAGAGCGGCTTTCTTCGAGGGGACTTGCCTTGAATCTGCAAAGGAATAGCCCGTGAGAATCCTGCTCATCCGCCCACCGGTGTTCTGTTCGAGCCTTGACTACCCCCAGGGGCCGCGATTTGGGGTGCCCGTCGGGCTTCTGTACCTCGCCGCGGCACTGGAGGCCGCGGGACATGAAGCGGTCATTTACGATGCGTTAATCGAGGTCGATTTCGACAAACTAGTTCGCAACCCCGACGGCCGGTATCACATCGGCGCGACTCGGGAGGCATTTGTCGAGCGAGTCCGGGCCGAGCAGCCCGACGTCGTCGGCGTGACCAATCCCTTCGCGGATTTCGCCGAGATGGCGCTCTGGGCGACGCGGGCGGCCCGCGAGGCGATGCCTGCGTGTACCACGGTGGTGGGCGGTCCCCATGCCACGGCGGTCCCGCAGTCCTTCCTCGCGGACGACTCGGTCGATTTCGTCGTCCGCGGCGAGGGGGAATCCAGTTTTCCCGCACTGCTCGATTGCCTGCGGAGGGGAGCATCGCCCACGTCGCTCGCCGGGCTTGCCGGCCGACTTCCCGACGGCGGGCTGTACATCAACGACCCAGCGCCGTTCATCGTCGATCTGGACGCCCTGCCCCTTCCGGCCTATCACCTCATCGACATGGAACGTTACTTCGCCATCGTCCGCCGGGGTTTCCCTTCGCGCTTTGCGTTCGAGTACGAGGGCAGCGACCGCGAGATCTCCATCATCACGTCGCGCGGCTGTCCCTTCCGGTGCGTCTTCTGCGGCAACCATCTCCACATGGGCAGGCGGTTCCGCGCGCACAGTCCCGAGCACGTGCTGAACCATATGGCCCTGCTCATCGAGAAGCACAGGGTGCGGCATTTCCACTTCGAGGACGACAATCTCTCGTTTGACGCCGAGCGGTTCGACGCCATCCTCTCGGGTATTCTCGAACGACGATGGGACATCACCTGGGACACGCCCAACGGCATCCGCGCCGACACCCTGCCCCGGCCGCTCCTGGAGAAGGTCCGCAAGACCGGGTGCACCTATCTGACCGTGGGAATCGAATCGGGGAACCAGGACGTGCTCAAGAACGTCGTGAAGAAGGCCCTCTCGCTGGAGGCGGTCGAGGAGACCGTCCGCACATGCAAAGACCTCGCCATCGACGTCCACGGCTTTTACGTCGTCGGGTTCCCGGGCGAAACCCTCGCTCAGATCGACGACACGTTCGCATTCGCCGGACGGCTGTACGAGCAGTACGACGTGGTGCCCCACGTCTGCATGGCCCGTCCCCTGCCCGGGACCGAACTTTACCAGATCTGCGAGGACCACGGGTTCCTGACCGACCCGATCGTCCCCGAGATCGGGCGCCGGCTCAAAGGGGAGGTGTTCGCCCGCCGGATGATCGCAACCCCCGACTTTTCACCGTCCGACGTCGAACGCAGGATGACCCGCTTCAACCGCCGGATCGTCCTGGCGATCGTCCGCAAGACCGCCGGCTTCCTCGTAAGGCACCCCGGCGCCTGGCCCCAGCTTGCCCGCATGGCGATGCATCATCGGCGAGAGGGTCTGCGAGGGGTCGCCAAGAGGCTCTTCTTCTCGGGGCTGTTCTACAAGTTCAACTACCTGCGCCGGCTCTGACGAGACTCGTGCGGGTCCTCATTGCAGGGAGCGAGCCTTGGACGGGAGGAGGAACCGCCGCCAGGCCAGGAACGCCTTGAAGACGATCCCCGTGTAGATCATGGAGTTCACGACAGGCGAGTGGTTCTTCGCGAAGTGCTTCTTGTGGAACAAATACATGGCGCGGTAGAACTCGATCGCGGCCTTCCTGCTGTTGTACTTGGTGGATTCGCCCTTGTAGTGCATGATCTGGGCGTCGGGATGGTACATCACGGCCCATCCGGCCCGCTTGGCCCGCAGGCACCAGTCAAGCTCCTCGCCGTACATGAAGAACCGTTCGTCCAGCAGGCCGATTTCCTCGACCACCTGCTTGCGAATCATCAGGAAGGCGCCGGAGACCGCGTCCACCTCGTGGGTCTGCTCGGGGTCCGTGTAGGTCATGTTGTACTCCGCCATGACCCGGCTCTTCGGAAAGAGCCTGCTGAGGCCGGCCAGGCGGAAGAAGGCCACCCGCGGGGTGGGAATGCTCCGCCGGCAGGACAGTTGGAGCGTCCCGTCCCGGTTGAGCACCTTGCAGCCGGCGATCCCGACCTTCGGGTGCGCCTCCATGAATTTCACCATCCGCTCGATGGCGTCCCCGATAATCACCGTGTCGGGGTTCAGCAGCAGGATGTAGTCCGAGTGGCTCTGCGAGATCACCAGGTTGTTGGCCTTGGAGAACCCGACGTTGGAGGGATTCTCGACCACCTGCACCTTCGGGAAGTGCGATTTGACCATCGGCACGCTGTTGTCGCGCGAGTTGTTGTCCACCACCCAGATGCTCGTTGGCGTGCCGTTGGCGCCGGCGTACACCGATTCCAGGCAGCCCTTGAGCAGCTTCTCCGTGTTGTAGTTCACTATGACAATTGACAAAGCCATCAGACGTATCCACGCCATGCATGTCGGATGTGGCGAGCCCCCCCATCAGGATTCCTTGCAGCCATCACCCTACACAGAACGACTCAATGCCTATCGGGTCTTCCGAGCGGCCTGCGGGATTCCACGCCGGTATCCGACAGACCGGCTCGACTGCCCAGGCGCTCGTATATTTCTTTTTGCTGCCGGGCTATTATATCGACGCTGAATTCCCGCTCAACTGTTTTTCTGGCCTCCTCGACCATGTTTCGAACCTGATCGCGAGGTTTCGCCACGATGGCGAGGACCGCCTCGGCGATCGCGCCGGCATCGCCCGGCGGCACCACGAACCCGGTTCGCCCATGATCCACCATCTCGCTGACCGCCCCCACGTTCGTCGCCACCACCGGAACCTTCATGGCCATCGCCTCCAGCAGCGCGACCGGGCAGGATTCCTCAATCGAAGCGAGCACAAAGACATCCAGGGCCGACAGGATCGCCGGGATATCCTCGCAAAAGCCCGTGAAGACAACATCCTGCTTGAGACCGAGCTGTTCGGTCAGTTGCTGCACCTGGTCCCAGTACTCGGGGTCCGTGTCGAGTTTTCGGCCGACGACCGCGAACTTGGCGGATGGGACCCGGTCTCTGATCCGTCCGGCGGCCTCGATGAAGTAGGTGATCCCCTTGAAACGATTCACGTTGCGGATGGTGCCGACGAGCAGACAGTCCGCCGGGATGCCAAACTGGCGCCTGATCCGCTGGCGCAGCTCCACGCCTTGGCTGTCGGGCGTGAACCGGCTTACATCCGTACAGGAATAGAGCACAACGGCCTTGGCCCGCAGCCTGGGATTGCCAGCGGTATACTGTCGCTTGAGACACTCGCCCTGCACAAGGAACGTGGAGGCCAGTTTCGTTATCAACGGCATGAGCACGGGACGCAGCGGGCGGGGCAGGTAGTCATTGTACAGCCAGACAATCCGTCGGCCGGTCAGCCAGGCGGCCAGGGCCGGAACGAAATTGGTGACGCCATCGACGTGCACGATGTCGATGGCGTTGGACCTGATGATTCCGCAGAGACGCCAGAGCGTGTAGGGAAGCATCACACTGAAAACGAGGAAATTACGGATGGGGGAACGCCGTCGAAAGCACTGGATGTGCTTGCACACGTACGATGGAAAGCCGTCGGGTCGCCAGGTCTCGCCGCCTTTGTGGCCTGTCAGGAAGAGCGTCTCGATCCCGTCCTCTCGCAGCCGTCGCGCGACGGCCTGCGCCAGCCGGTGGGGTCCGCCAAACCGGTTGTCCAGTATACAGTAAAGCACCCGAATCGGTTGCTTGTCACTCGGAGTATCATCCATTCCGCCATGGTAGCATCGATTCGCAATCGCGGCAAGAAATGCACATCCGCTCTCCGGCTGGAATCGGCCCGCTTCCTTCGGTCACGCATTCGCCAAGTCCCGTCTTCACCCCAGGCAGGAATCTGCTGACGAGGGTTTTCCCACCTGCGAGGATTCGGCTATGATAGAATCCATCGGACAAAGGCCGGTTTCCGTCAGGCGGCGATTCACGAAGAGAAGAACGACTCAGAGGGCCCGATTCGCATGTCCAAATTCGCTCGAAGCGCAATGGTTGTCCTGGCATTCCAGGCTATCGTCGGGGTGCTGGGGGCTCAGGAAACGCGACGGATCATCGATGCGTTGGAAGCGAGGATTCCACAACTGATGGAAGCCGAGCACGTGCCCGGCCTGTCCATGGCGTTGATCCGGGAGAATCGCATCGTCTGGAAAGGCACTTTTGGCGTTCGCTCGGCGGGAGAGCCGGAGAAGGTGGATGACGCAACGATCTTCGAAGCTGCATCGATGAGCAAGCCCGTCTTTTCGTATGCGGTCCTGAGGCTGGTGGAGGAGGGTCGCTTCGACCTCGACCGCCCGTTGGATAGTTACCTTCCCGAGCCCTATCTGCCTGACCAACCGTTGGCAGAGCAGATCACGGCCAGGATGGTCCTGCTTCACAGGACCGGGCTGCCCAACTGGCGCGAGGGCGGCTGGCGAAAAGGCGGCCCCCTCAAGGTCCTCCACGAGCCGGGCACGCGATTCACTTACTCAGGAGAGGGTTACACCTACCTGCAAACAGCGGTCGCCCATCTGACGGGCCAATCCGTGGATGCCTGGATGGAACAAGCTCTGCTCAAGCCTCTGAACATGACACGCAGCAGCTATGTGTGGCGCCGGCCTCTGGAGGACAACTACGCCGGCGGGCATGACAAGGATGGGAAACTGAAAGAATCGCGGCGATTCTATGACCAGGGTAATGCCGCCTTCTCTCTCTACACCACGCCTGGGGACTACGCGCTGTTCCTGATCGAGATGATGAAGCGAGACCGCTCGGCGAGCCATTCGCTGAAGGCTGAGACCCTCGAACGAATGACCACGTTGCAGGTCGAACCCGAGGAGGGCGACGAGTCCTCGCGCCGTTCGCTCGGATGGGTGGTGGCCTCGGAGGCGAAAGGCGGGTGGGTCTGCCACAGCGGCAGCAACGGAACCGGCTTTCGATGCACCTCCCGCTTCGACATGAAGAGCCAGTCGGGCTGTGTCATCATGACCAACGCCGACAGCGGCAACAAGGTGTGGGAATCCATCCTGGCAATCATCGACTCTGCGGGTTCTGAATACGGTCCGCGGAACACGGCCGGCAAGACGACCACCTGGGGACCCATTCAGCGCACGATCAAGTACGAGCACCGCGTCATGAATCCCACATCAAAGGCCGCCGGCAGGATCGACGTCTTCGTGCCCCTTCCGCTGGAGTCGCCCCGCCAGGAAGTCCATTACCTCCACCTGTCGGAGCGAGGCAGGCAACGCATCTTCACCGACGTCCACGGCCAGAGGCTGGCCCACTACTCGTTCGACGGTCTCGAAGCCGGCCAGTGGGTAGACCTCGGTTTCGTGGTCGGCATCACCCTGCGGAACATGCGATGGAACGCGGTGGGACAACCAGTAGATCCCAATGCGCCCGTTCTTACACCCGAGCAACGGGAACGATACACGAGGGCGGAGACGAACTACTCGATGGATTCCGAGCTGATGCGCCGGACAGCCGCCGAACTAACCCGGGACACAACGACCGACCTCGACAAGCTGACGAGGATACACGACTACATCATCACGAAGATCCGTTACGTCCGGGACAGCAAGTGGGACCCGGCCGCCGTGGTGCTTGCCCGCGGGACCGGATCGTGCAGCGAATACAACTACGTCCTGTCCGGATTGTGTCGCCTGGCCGGAATGCCGACGCGGTGCGTGGGGGGCGCCAGCAGCGGGTTCCGCGACCTGCCCACGACGGACGCCGTGTTCCATCGATGGACCGAGGTCTATCTTTCCGGGTACGGGTGGTTCCCCGCCGATTGCTCGCGAGACGCCAATCCGATCCGTGGCAAGAGGAGCCACTTCGGCCGGGTGTACACAGATGCGATGGTCTGGTGCACCCAGGCGGGAGGCGAGGAAGATTCGCTGGGTTGGGAATACCGCGCCAAGCTCCGCATCCAGGGGAACGATCCGGGTCTCCAGGAAGACCATCGCACCCGCTGGTTCGAGTTCCAGCCGGAGGACAGAATCGAAGCGGCGTATGCGTGGTTCCTGGATGGCGCCGGGACGCAACCGGCGCCGGATCTGTTGGAATGTGCCCTGCTGCGTTGGGAGACAGCCGCACCGGAGAACCGCGTGAAGATGATTCGCGCCCTCGCCACATCGGGTCGCAACGAGTGCCTCCGCCGGGGCGCGACCTTGTCTGAGGCCGACGGGTTGCGCGAGATCTGTGTGCGTGAACTGTGCGACAGCACAGAGCTTGCCGATACGGCCCTTGAAAAGAGTCGCCACCTCTATCGGTTCCGTTCGTGGTTCAGGGATAACGAATCCAGTCTGGTCCCGACGGCGGACGGCCGGTTCACGCTGTCCGGGAAAGCAGACCCGGCACAGACGCCCGTCACCACCGCTCGCTCTTCGCAGATCTGGGCGGACCTCGCTGTGGAAGCGGTGGATCGGCTCGCCGAATCACTGGGCAGAACCGAAGGCAAAGCCGTCGTGGTCATGCCTCTGGAAGACCAGACCCTCGCCGGCCTGGGCGACAGGAGCATGTCCCTCCACGCGATTCTGAAAGACCTCGTTTCTCGCAAGATGGCCGTCAAGCTCATTGATGAGGTCCGCTTCGACCAGTTGATGCAAAAGAAGGGCCCGGGGAGCAAGGAGTACTGGGCCCTGGCAAATGGCGACGGCGGGGACATGCCTGGCGCGATGACGCCTGACATCATCCTGGTCCCCCTGTGCATCACGGAGCGGTTCGGCAAAGAAAAGGAAACGGTCCTCTACCATCTCGAATTCAAAGCTCTCGAACTGTCGAGCCGCCGGTATACGCAGGCGATCGCTCGCAGAACCCGCCGGGTCGAGGAAGACAAGCCGGCGCGCGATCGTGGCGTTCTCGTTGCCGGCGGCGACACCGTCCTGGCCCGGTGGGAGCACGATATCGTCGGACGCAACGGATACGATTGGCCCCTCGCGGGAGTCAAGTCCGTGCTCACAGTGGCCGATGCGGCGATGTGCAATCTCGAATGTTGCGTGTCACTCAGGGGGACGCCGGCGGATAAGGGGGAACGCTGTCCGTTCTACTACCGCGCAAGACCCGAGATGCTCCGCTGTCTGACCGGCGCGGGCATCGACATCGTGACCGCCGCCAACAATCACGGCGGCGATTATGGCCCTCTGAGCGCAACCGACACCGCGATGTGGTGTGAGAAGGCTGGACTCGTCTGCGCGGGAATCGGCAACGATTCGACTGTGGCACAAGAGCCCCGTTTGGTGCGCATCGGGCCCGTCTCGGTCGCCATCGTGGGCATGGACACCACGATGCCATACTTCCGCGCGCAAGAAGGCCATCCCGGCGCCTATCACATCGCCGAGGACGACCTCGAAGCGTTCCAGAGGGAAATGCAGAGGCTCGGGCAGTGGGCCCAGGGACGCTGTGACCTGCTGGTCCTCACGATTCATTGGGGTGACAACTGGGTGCGCGATACGCAGCCGGCTCATCGCGAAATGGCCCGCGTCGCATTCGAGAACGGCGTGGACCTCATCCTCGGCCACTCGGCTCACCGCCTGCAGGGCATCGAGGTAATCGACGGCAAAGCGGTTGTCTACGACATGGGAAACCTGCTCTTCGATTGCGAACTCAAGGCCGAGGGCCGGCAAAGCGGCCTCTTCCGGCTGCACCTCTCCAAGGAGGGCGTCCACAGAATCGAGATCATTCCCGCGCGGGCCCTGGAGGGTCACACGATTCTCGCCCGCTCCAAAGAGGCGAGTGAAATCCTCGCAGAAATGCAGGATCTCTGTTCCGCCTTGGGAACGAGCCTGGTAATCGACGAAGACATCGAGGGCAGACCTATGGGCGTGATCGATATCGCAGAACCCAAGGCGACGCCCCGCTCGGAGCCGGATCGCGGCATGGCTTTCGCCACGTTCGATGCTCCCAGGAAGGAAATTGCTCCCATGGTTTCCGAAGCAGTCCTCGTGCCGAAGATACCGGAGGGTGCCCGCGAGGTGGTTCCCCTCGCGGAGGTGGTCCCGGGAGTGGAACTGCTGGCGTTTCGCCTGCCGCAGACGGCGGTCGAGGGAGGAATCCTCCAGGTGTCCACGTGGTGGCGCGTGACTGGCCCGGTCGGACAGAATGTGATGCTCGCGTTGCGGCTCAGCGTCGAAGGCGAGACGCCGCGAAGGGGAACGCCCTGGTATACGCGCCACGATCCGGGCGACTGGACCATGCCTCTGTCACGACTTGAACCGGGCCAGATTGTTGAAGACAACTACCCCGCCCGCCTCGCCGGCCTCCCCGCCGGGACGTGCAGGGTGTATGCGGCTGTCATCGACACGACCCGCACAGGGGACAACCAGATTCTCGGCGAGCAAACCCTTCTCGGGGAAGTGCAGATCGTGCCGCGAACAACGAGATGAGGCTCATCGCACCGCCATCGCCGCGATCTGGGCGTCCGTCATCGCGTCGCGGCTGAACATGACGTCCGCGATGCAGCCCTGAAAACCCTCGGTGTCGCTGAAATTCGGGTTGCAGCCGACGCCTGCGTTCACCGGTCCCGACACCAGCGTATTGGCGACATACGTGGTCGCTATGCGCCGGCCGTCCACGTAGAGGGTCAGGTCGCGGTACTTCTTGACCACCGCCACGTGCAGCCATTTGCCGTTCTCGACGGGCCCGCCGGCCAGGTGACAGCCACCTGTCGGCTGCTCGATGTTCACCACGAGCTTACCATCCTGTATTGACACACGCAGCGCGTCGTTGACGTTGGCGCACCAAGCCGAAAAGACATGGTGCCATTTGTTCCCGTCCGGACCGAGGCCCTCCGGCTTCATCCAAGCCGCCAGCGTGTACGTCCGCAGCGGAAACCGCGGCGCCGCGTACACCAGCCTCGAGTCCCTGCCGTTGAAACGCAGGGCCGTATCTGGCTGCCCGCCTGGCCCGGCAGCGGACTCGACCTTCTGCGCCGACAGCAAGGCGCCCTCCTGTGGGTCCGCCTGGCCGGCCAGCGCGGCGCGCAACACCACGCCGTGCAGCATACTCGGCACGGCGGGATCGACGATGAAGGACAAGGGACCATTCGTGCTCGGCGCGGTCTGCTGCCCCTGCCTGGCGATAACCTGCCAGCAGTAGGTCTTGCCCGGCGCAAGCTGCCAGGTCGGCTGGAATTCCGTCTCAGTCAAACCGCTCTGGCGATGAGCCGAGTCCCGTCCGGCTTCCCTGTCCCAGACCATGACCTCATATTCTGAGCCCGGCTCGCCCCGCGTCCAGATGAGTTGCACATCCTCGGCGGGCAGACGAGCCCCTTGTTCCGGCTGGACAAGCTGGAACGGGGCCGGCGGGGCGTTTCGCACGGGCAGCCACGAGCGATAGTACGTGCCATAAGCGCCCGCGGAGCCGAAATCGCAGAGCACCACGCGCCTCCCATCGGTCGCCTGCGTCGCGAAGGCTGCGATAGGACGGAGCGTCTTGTCCTGCATCACCGCGTCGTCTGCCGCAAGCGGTTCGAGTCGAAGCGAGGCCAGATCAAGCTCAGGCATGTCACCAGGGTCCATCGTGTTGTACTTCTGGTCGAACGCCAGCAGGATCGGGCCACGCAGCAGCGACGTGTTGAACTGCACGTGCTCGTCGCCGCGAAGCGCTCGCACGCTCAGGTCGAAGTCGATCGTGATTCTGTCGCCCGGACTCCAGGCCCGTTCGATCTTGAGGTACGAGCCGGGCGCCACCTTCTCGATCGGAACGCCGTTGACGGCTGCCTTCGTGTTCTGCGACCATTCCGGAATCCGCAGGAAGAGCGGCAGAGTCGCCCTCTTCGCCGGGTGGATTTCCAGATCGATCCGGCCGGCGGCGGGATACGCAGTCACTTGTGTGAACGACCACGATGAACCATCTTCGAGCGTGGCCTCGACGGTTCCGGGACCATAGTAGTTGAGATACAGTCCGCTCGTGCCGCCGAGGACCGCCCACTCGCTGAGCAGGCCCAGCCCGTTCGCGCCGTTGACGCTGCAACAGTTCAATTCCGGCGTGCCGGGGCGTGACTGGAACACGATGCTGTGTGCGGACGCGAGGCGCTTGCCGTTCATGGGCGTGTCGTAGGTGCACCAGCGGCCGCTCGGATGCTCGTAGCCGAGCACCGCGTTCCAGGTCGCGTGTTCGAGGGCGTCCACGATCCGGCTGTCCCCGGTCAGCCGCAGCGTCTCGACGCTCAGGGCCAGCCACGCCACCGTGCAGCACGTCTCGATCGCGCCGCTCTGGAACGGGTTGCCCACTGCCTGCTCGTTCGTGCTGAAGCTCCCGGAGTTGTGGACATCCGTGCGATAGATGCTCCGCCACCAGTGGACAAGCGCCTGCCGATAGGAATCGTCGCCGGTGACGCGGAACAGTTCCGCGAGTCCCGCCATCGGGTGCAGGCTCTCCCAGCGAGGCTTCGGCGTCTGGTAGAATTCGACGCCCTGCATCGCGAGCCGGTGGTAATCGCCCGCGCCGGGCTTTTGCCAGTCCTGCTCGATTTCTCGCATCAGTCGCAAATAGGCATCGTTCTTCGTCTGGCGATAGAGCATGCCCAGGACGTGGATCACGGCCATGTTCATCTCGTACGAGCCCGTGTCGTACACGTGCTTGCCCGTGTCGAGGAAGGTCGCACACATCAGATCCGCAGCCCGCGTGGCGGCGTGCAACGCCTCCGCGTCCCCTGTGTCGCGAGACCACAGGACCATCGCCAGCATGCAGTGATAATGTCCCCACAGGTCCCAACGGTCCATGAGGTGCTTGTCGGGGAATGGGCCGAGGTAACCATCCGACGCCTGCGTCGCGATGAGTTCTTTCATCACGCGGCTCGTCACCGCCCGCAACTGCGGATCGTTCGACATCCGGCAGGCGCGAACGCACGACGTGAGGTACTTGCCCGCGAACTCGCCCGCCCACGGAACCGGGTCCTCATAGGGCGGCGTGCGGTCCCGCAGACGCATCATTTCGAGCATCCCGGGATTCGCATCCGGCGCCGGAATAAGCCAGTTGTGAATGATGCCATCGAGCCGAGCGCCCATCGGCCCTGCCAGCGTCATACGCACACCGGGCACAGCCAAATTCGGCGAAGCCGCAGCAGCAACATCTATCCCCGCAGACCCCGCCAAGGCGAGGAGCCCCGCCATCGCCGCGATCGTGATTCCGTTCCGCATATGAAACCGTCCTTCCGAACACCGAGAGAAGCAGCAGCACCCGGTTCCTTCTCGCACGTCAAATGCCAACCAGCAGTAGGGTTCCTCGTGGCGGGATGGCGAGCGTTGCCTGGCCCGAGGGGTCCGTCACAAGCTGCTCGATTCGGCCGCTCTCCGGATGCGCCATGAGCCATCGGACATCCGCGCCGAGGGAGATTGCTCCCTCGTAGGGCTCGGCGGCCACGTTCACGACGATTAGAATATCCCGGCCTTCGCGAGAGAATCGCCCGATCACGATCCGCTCGCTCGGGACGGTCAACCTGCCGATTGGGGAGACGGCGGCCAGAGAATCGAAATCAATCTCCGCCTTCGCCGTATTATCGGAAAGGACCTTTCCGCCGCTGCTCTTGAATCGCTCCGTGACGGACGCCGCCGACTCGGGCAACTCCACGCCGGCGGGCAGCACCAACGCGGCGAAGGGGTGTCCTGCAATCCAGAGGTTTCCGTCGCGGACCTCCACGCCGGCCAGCGACTCGTGGTCCACCAGGGCAAAGGGGATCTGCCGCCGGACCATCCGCTGTCCCAATTCCAGGAAGGACTGGACGATCTGCCTGAGCCTGGCGGATTGGGTTTCCTGCGTCAGTTTCTGGGCCACCGGCAGGTACTCGGGCCACAGGTCATAGATTGGATAGTACAGCAGCACGCGGGGGGCGAATTGCGCCTCACGCAGGACCGCATTGAGCCGGCCTACATAGTCGCAGTACCGCCGGTAGTCGTCGGGCTGTCGCTGGTGGTGGCTGTAGTACAGGGTGAATTCGGTCACGCCGAAGGCAGCCTGCCACGCGGCGGTCGCTTGCATATCCGCCAGCGACGCCGGTCCCTGTCCCGCCATTGTCTGCGAGAAGTCGCTGACCTCGGTCATAACGCGCCGGCCGCCGTTGAGGATCGCGGCTGAGGCGGGCAGTGCCGCGGTCATCCAACCCGAGTAGATCACCGCCTGCGGGTCGGACGAGAGCAGGTCCAGGCCGGGGATGTCCATTTGTTGAAGGGCCTTCAAGCCGTTCCCTTCCAGGGGGACGTGATGCAACGGGGTCTCTTCCCACAGCGTATGTCCGGAGGAGGCGACGCCGTGCTCGCGGCTCCACTGACGGATCTGGCCGAAGTATCGTTGGGCAGTGAGGTCCGCGATCAGGGACCAGAACTGTCGTCGCACCTGCCGGTCGGCTTCGGAGGTCCCTTCAAAGAGGCTTCGTCGCGCCGCGAGGATGTCCTGGCCGTAGCGTTCGCGGTATTGCGCGGGCAGGTCGCGAACCCACGGGACCGAGGGCAACGGCTTGACGTTCGGGTCCAACGGATCGGCGACCCGCACCTTGGTTCGGACCTCGTCGGGCAGCGGACCGATGTTCACCGCCATCAGGGAGGGCTCATCCGTAAAGAAAGCCTGGATAGTCGTGCCGAAGTAGTCCTTGAGCCGATTCCAATAGGCCTGATGGGTGACCTCGATGAAGCAGCGAATCGCCTGCTCGTCAATCAGGTTGGGGTATCGTCTCGCGGCGTGGTAGTTGTTGCTGGCGTGCGTGTGCTCGTAGGAGGGCCGCAAGGCGAACGGCTCCGGCCGGGATGGGTCGTAGGTCATCGCGAGGGCCTCATACGCCGGATTCTGTTTGAGCACCAATCCCCCCGCCGCGGCGCTGGGGTATCCCTCTTCATCGTAGATCCACACGACGAGTCCAGCCTTGCGGCAGGCTTCGACGGCTTGCACCAGCGTCTCCCAATGCGTTGGCGAGACCAGATACTCGCTGAAATTCACATTGCAGACGATCCCACCCAGTCCCAGGTCCCTGAAGCCCGTCACGCCGGCGTCGGTGGCCTGCTGGGCAGGGACCCCGTGCACGATTTGCAGCGGACGCAGTTGGGCCGGGGGGTTCCGCCACGCCGCAACCCAGTCCGCAGGCAGTTCCGATTCCGCTCCCGTCTGTTGAGGGTCCCGCGTCGCAGACCCCTGTCCGCAGGCCAAGCCGAAGGGGCACAACAGGACCGACATCGCGATCAGACTCCTCGCGCCGACAAACACCCGCCTCAATCCCATGATTCACAACTCCAAAAAGGGAAAAGGATGCCAATTCGAAGGAACACCCGTGGAGATCCTACCTCCTGGCCGACGCCCTGAAAAGGGCGTTTCTGTTGCGTCTATCCAGTTCCGGCTTTCTCTTGACGAACGGGAACTCGGCGTGGTAAGATGATGGATATAGGGAATCGCTGGTCCATCCACATCGTGGACCGATCATCGAGTGGTGATGGCATATGGAGGACCGAGAGGTCCTGCACGATGCACGTGAGTTGTTCCACCCAACGGGCACATCCCGTCACAGGCGCGGGTTTTCGGCGCGCAACCGAAGACGTGATTCGCCACGATTGAGATCTCATTATCCTGGAAGGAGGCTTTCCATGAACAGAGGATTTGTTTTTGCGGCTCTTCTTGTGCTGTTGTTCGCAGGTTCCGGACCCGTCGTCTGGGGTCAGCAGAACCAGATTCAGAACCCCGAATTCGACAGCGGCCTCGACTCGTGGTTCCTGTACGGCGGGGCCGGCTTCACCGCAAGCGTGGTGCCGGGCGCTCGTCTCTCGGGCGCCAACGCCGCTCTGATTGACATAACCGATGCCTCTGCTTCCGTAACCAGCATCGGGATCGCGCAGGGAGGTCTCACGTTCGAGAAGGGCAAGAAGTATCCAATCGGGCTGACAGCCAGGGCGGACAGAGAAAGAGAAATGGTCATCCTGATCCAGTTGTACAAACCCGAGGTCCCCAACTGGATCGACATCGTGATGCAGCGCGTGCCTCTCACGACAGAACCACAGACGTTTCTCTACGAGTACACGCACAATGACGACAACATGGCCGATCACCCCGCCTGGCAGGCGACCATGTACCTCATGCTCAAGGGGCAGTGGTGGACGATGGAGGGCGCTGACGTCGCTTCCAAGGTCTGGGTGGATCGCGTACACGTGGGGGAACAGCCCCCGCTGGTGGACAGCACGATCCGGCACGCGACGGCGCCCCAACCCGCCAACGAGGCTACGGATGTGCCGCGCGACGCAAGTCTGAACTGGACGGCAGGCGAGTCCACGACGACGCGCGACGTGTACTTCGGAACGAGCTTCGACGACGTCAATAGCGCCGGTGCGTCCGATTCGAGAGGCGTCCTGGTCAGCCAGGGCCAGACGGATATCGGCTACGACCCGGAGGCCCTGCTCGAATACGGCCGGACCTACTACTGGCGAATCGACGAGGTCAACGGGGCCCCCGACTACACCCTCTTCAAGGGCGAGGTGTGGAGCTTCACCGTCGAACCGTACGCCTATCCGATCACCAGCGTGACGGCCGAGGCATCGGGCGAGCAGTCTATCTCGCCCGCGATCCGGACCATCGACGGCTCCGGCCTCGACGAGTTCGATCAGCACGGCACCGATTTGAAGACCATGTGGGTCACGCCCGGCGGCCTGCCCGCCTGGATCCTGTACACCTTCGACAAGGTATACAAACTGCACGAACTGTGGGTCTGGAACGGCAACTCGGACCTCGAATTGCTCATGGGGTTCGGCGCCAAGGACGTCACAATCGAGTACTCCACCGACGGCCAAACCTGGGCCCAGGTCCAGAACGTGCCCCCATTCGCGCAGGGAACCGCTACGGCGACCTATACGGCCAACAACATCATCGATCTCGGCGAGGTCATGGCGCAGCACGTCAGACTGAATATCAGCGACAACTGGGGCGCCACGGCTATGGTCTGCCTCAGCGAGGTGCGGTTCTTCCATACGCCGATGCAGGCTTTCGAGCCCGTTCCGGCGGACGGGACCAGGGGAGTTGACCTCGGCGCCACGCTGACCTGGCGGCCCGGCCGCGAGGCGACGTCGCACGAGGTCTACTTTGGAACCGACGCCAATGCAGTGGTCGAGGGGGTGGTAACGGCCGAGACCGTGACCGACCGTAGCTTTACGCCAGCCTCCACGGACTTCGGGACCACCTACTATTGGAGGGTCGATGAGGCAGGCGACGCCGGCACATA
>JBDKRX010000076.1:0-9860 GCA_039683175.1 Phycisphaerales bacterium | reverse complement strand
CATCCTGCAGGGCCGCTCGCAGTTGCTGATCCGCCGGGTCTTGACGGAGCCGGCCCAGTCGCCGAGCATCGCCTGGAACCTGAGCGAGCTCGAAGGGACGACCACCCAGGCGAACCAGCAGGTGTCGATCACGCCAGATATGGTCGTGCCGGATGTGTCCGTCGCACACATGGTCAAGCGGGCGACATTCGCAACCTACGTCTTCTCGGCCAAGCCCACTTGGACCGGCGACATGGGCATCACGGATGCCATTGACCCCGCCAGTCCCGGCACGCGGATGTTCATCATGGCCGCTCGCGCCGAGGACGGCCGGCACGTGGTCCTGGTGCAATCGCCGACTTACAACAAGATGTTCGGCCAGTTCGTGAAGCAGGGCCAGGTCGTTTACACCTCGCCGAACGGCTTCAAAGTCCACGGCGGCGGGCCGCAGAAGTGGTATGCCGGGATTCTGCTGCAAAGTGCCCAATATGTCATCAGGGACCCGCCCTCCGAAGATCGCATCGGCTACATCCTCGAATCGCCCGCAGGGACGTTCCCGGCTCTGGCGATCAACGGCCCGGTGACGGACGAGGAGCTGCACCGTCTCGTGGACAGTCTCGCCCCCGCTGCGGAGCACCTGAAGAGCCACGCAGGCAATGGGCAACAGGCACAGCCCTGAGAACCCAACTCACTCGCAAGAATCGGGATATCCAGAATCGTCGGGAAGTGCCTGCGCTACCTGCCGATGACAGGTAGTGCAGGCACGCAACCATCCGCGCACAGATTCTTTGGGTCCGAGGTGCTTCATGAAGACCGTGATTATCGTATCTACCGTAGCGTCGCTTGGAGTTCTTGCAGCGACGATTGGCTGCCGGTCGAAAGCTGTGTCCCAGGAGCCGGACGAGGTCAACGCAGTGATCGACAAGGCCGTCGAGGCCGGCGCGGACATCCCTCCTTCCAAGCGTAGCATGGTTGTCCGGATGCTTCGGCTCAGCGAGAAGGATTTGATCCTGGGCCTGCGCACCTTCGCGGAGTTATCCGGCGGGCGCTACCCCGACGACCTGGAGACCAAGAGCATGCTGAGGCAGGTAGACGCCGAACGGCTTGGCTCATCGAGGCCAGACCTCTCGGAGAGCAGAAGAAGGCAGATGCTCATGGACATTTTCTTCGCCAGCGCCTTCTACGACAAGCTGAAGAGGGAGAAGCGAGACGTACAGTACTACGGCGACACCGTCGGCCGGCAGGACGCGGGCAAGGTGCTCATGCGCTGGACCGAATCGAAGGACCGATACAAGGTCGTGCTCGGCGACCTCGCCATCCGGACCCTCTCCTCGCAGCAACTCGCGGAACTCACAATGTGACCGTAGCGAAGGGCAATCCGTCCACGGGAGCCTCATACCCCACAGTTTCCGGATTCGTGCTTTCGCGGGAATCCACTCTTCCCCAGCCGGAATTTGCCGGCGCATAGACCCAAAACGCCCCGGCGGTTGTTATATTGTCGAACAGATGTTCATGGGTACCCAACAGGCCGGCCTATGATGGAAGACAAGCTGCTGGTGTTTCGGTCCAGGCGTGGGAGCCGCGAGGCCCTTACGCGGATCTATGAGAAGTACAAGGCGGATCTGCTCCTGCTGGCCATGGGTCTGCTCAACGACAAGGCCGCGGCGGAGGATGTCGTGCATGATGTGTTCCTGTCCTTCGTTCGCAGTCTGGACAGCTTTCGACTGACCGGCAGTCTCAAGGGTTTTCTGCTCACCTGCACGGCCAACCACGCTCGCAACTGGAACAAGGCCCAGCGCGTGCGCGGCTCTGCCGGTAGGGTGGGCTCAGCCCACCGATTCCCGTCGAGTGGCGAACAGGAGGGTGGGCATAGCCCGCCCTACGAAGGGGCCGGCCGGGCACTGGCGGAAGAACCGTTGGAGACCTTGATCTGCAACGAGCAGCTTGAACTGCTCAGCGGCGCGATGGGCGAATTGCCCTTCGAGCAGCGAGAAATCGTCCTGCTGCACCTGCACGGACGGATGACGTTCCAGGCGATTGCCAAGGCCATGCAGATATCGACGAATACGGCCAAGAGCCGATACCGGTACGGAATCGACAAACTGCGGGTTACCCTCAACGGCGAGGTCACGAAATGCAACCAGCAGACGACATAAGAAGACTGATCGACAAATCGCAGGTTACATCGTCCGCGCAAGTGGATCGGCGAATCCTGGCCGACGCGCTGGCGGACTTGGAGAAGCGCCGAGTTTCGAGCGACGCTCGGACCGGCGCGTGGAGAATCCTCATGCACAGCAAGACAATCCAATTAGCTGCGGCGGCGGCGATCGTGATCGCGGTCCTGTTCGGACTGCAATTCATCGGAGCCTCCGGCGTCACGTTCGCCCAGGCCATCCAGCCCATCCTCAACGCCAACACCGCGATCCTCGACATCATCATTGGCGTCGAGGACCCGAACACGCCGGTGGTCCACGACATGATCGTGGGTTCGCGAATCCGCCGGACGGTCGGCGGCATCGAGGGCAATGTCAGCATCATCGATCTGGAAACCAGCCGCATCCTGAGCCTGACGGAGGCCAAGAAAGAGGCCGTGTACATCGATCTCAAGGGTTTGCCCTCCATCCCGAACTACTTGGACAATCTCAAGAACGTCTTCGTCGAACTCCAGAACAGCCCTCATTTCGAGATCCAGGACCTGGGCACGAGAGAGATCGACGGCCACGAGGCAGTTGGCTTCCTCGCCAGGCACCCGAGGGCCCAGATCACCCTCTGGGCCGACGTCAAGACGGGTCTGCCCGTCCGCATCGAGCAGAAGGAAGGCCAGATGCTCGTCATTTGCAGGAACCTGCAATTCGACGTGCCGATGGATGACGCATTGTTCAGCATGGAGGTGCCCGAGGGCTACCACGAGCAGAAGATGGAACTGGACCTGTTCGGATCGACCGAGGCGGATTTCATCGAGGGTCTTCGCGTGCTGGCCGAGACCTTTGGGAACGGCCAGTTCCCCGACAGCGTCTCACTGGAGGACTATCTCAGGCAGGCTCCCGCGATTGAGAAGAGGTTCGGCGAGCTCGGCCTGTCGCAGGACGAACAGACGGCCCTCGGCACGAAGCTCTCGAAATACCTCCTGTTCCTGCGATTCTTCAAGGGCGAAGGCAAGTGGTACTATCGCGGCAAGGGCGTCCAACTCGGCGAGGCCGAAGCCCCGATCTTCTGGTATCGACCCAGGGACTCTGCGACGTATCGCGTCATCTACGGCGACCTGCACGTCGAGGACGTCGCCGCGGACAAACTGCCCGAGCCGCTGGATGCTGACGATGTCCCTCAGGCGGGCATCGCCTATCAGCAGTGGTCCCAACCGGAATTTGTCGGAACTCAGGAGGATTACTGGATGATCCTGCCGGAGGGGAAGGCCCGGGTCAAGGCGTACGTGACGCTGCTCAAGGGCCCGACGGGCGTATCGTCGATGCCAGTCGCCCTGCCCTACCCGGGCGCCCCGCTGGAGGCGGTGCTGCTCGACCGCGAGCCCTTGACCTTCAAAAAGACCGGCGCCGGCACATACAATGTCGAGCTGCCGTTGGACAAGCTGGCCGCGGGACCCGGGAAATTCCTCTTCCAGTGGCACGTCTCGCTGAGCGATCTACCCAGCGAGGGAGACATCCTCAAGACCGTCCTGAAGAGCCTGATCCCGGTGACTTCCTACGCCTTGAAGGTCGGCGTCGATCCGCAGAGCGGCTTCGAGCTCACCAAAGAGCCTGAGGGCCTATGGGTCACACCGTTCACATGCGGCGCCCCCGAGAAGCCGAGCACCGAGTTCGGCTCCTGCGGCCTGCTGCTCCGCCCTCGCAAGTAGAAGAACATCACAACACACGAATCCCAGGGCCGGGCCAGCGGAGCCCGGCCTGTTTCCTGCGCCAACCTCGATCAGTTCCCGAGTTTGCCCTGCATGGCCTGCTTGAAGAACTCACCGCCTCCCGTCAATTCGTAGGTGTCCCACGATTGCAGCAGGTTCGGGCCCCACTCCGGGTCGTACACCCAGCCGAGCCAACTGATCCCTTTGCCTTCGAGGTATGTGATGATGGCCTTGCCGTACTCGTTGTTCTTCACGTCTTCGCCGCGGCGGACAAAAAGCCCGAACTCAGTCGCTACGACCGGCCAGCGGCCAGCGGCGAAGCCGAAGTTCTCGTCCCACTTGGGCTCCCACGGCTTCGACCGCTTGTGGGCATAAGGGTGTGTCACGTACCCGATGCCCTCCGCCTGGATGGGCTCAATGAGCAGCGGCGTCAGGTCGTAGGCCTAGTCGAGGCCGGCCACTAAGGGGATTGTCTCGGCGTCGTAGGCGCGAATCAGCGCGATCATGTCCTCGTTGAGCTTGCGCCACTCGCTCCAGGACATCATGCCGAGTTGGCCGCTGTAGATCGTCGGCTCGTTGAACAGCTCGTAGAACGCGATCGTGTTACACCCGCGGAAGTGCTGGGCAATGGTCCGCCAGAACTGGAACGTCTCCTTCTGCGTCGTGTCGTACATCGGGTCCTGGAACAGCTCCATCTTCAGATTGCCAATGCTGTGCCAGTCGATGACGATGTACATGCCCAGCTCGGTGCACCACTGGACCGCTTGGTCCAGCAGCTTGAGGTACTCCTGCGGCGTCCGTTCCCGCCAAGCGACCGGATGAACCGGGATGCGGACGAGCATGGTCCCCATCTCCTTGATGTGCTCGAAGTGGGCCTTGTTCCAGTGTCCCTGGTGCTCGACCTTGTCGGGGTCGGAGATGGACAGTCCGCGGAACAGGATTGCCTTGCCGTTGGGATCGACGAACTTGTTGCCTTTCACGGAGATCAAGGGCAGCTTCCTGGCATCGGGACTGCTAAACGGCCTCCCGAAAGGCCGATCCCGCCACCATTGGTGGTAGGCGGGGGCCTGCGAGTCTTGTTGGGCGGGAGCATTCTGGAGCCAGAACAGCGTGCTGTAGACGACGATTGCGAGCCGGAGTGCTTCTTTCATTTCTCATACCTCCACGAACGAAAGCATGCGATGAATTCGCTCTCAAACGACGTGCGACGATGCCAAGCGTAATGATCGGTCCCCCATGTGTCAAGGTGAACCATGAGCAGAGAATCGTCAGTCGATCTATAAGGGACCGTGGTGGAAGCATCCCTCCTCGCAGCGTATACTGGAAGGGACGTTGTTGGCTGGCACGTCGATTGCCATGAGGAGACTGCGATATGGAATGGACACGCAGAACGATGTTCGGCGCCCTGGGCGTTGCGGCGGGGTCTTGTCTGTTGTCCTCCTGCACGCGTCAGGAGATGAAGACCGCTCAGGAGGAGGCTGATCCCAGTGTTTTGCCCTGGCCGTATCATGAACTGGACCCGGAAACGACCGCTGAGCGGGCCTATTCTCTTCACTACGAGGGTCACTGCATGTACGGCGTCTTCAGGAGCATCCTCGGGCAACTGGCCGAGCGATACGGCGAACCCTATCGGTCCTTCCCCTGCGGGATGATGACCTACGGCGCCGGCGGAGTCGCCAGTTGGGGTTCCCTCTGCGGCGCCCTCAACGGTGCAGCCGCTGCGATTGCGCTATTCGCAAGCGGGAAAGAGCAGCAGGCGAACCTGACCGGTCGGCTGCTCCTGTGGTACGAACAGACGGAACTCCCCGTCTACGTGCCCGCCAAGCCCAAGCTGGCGATGCAGATGCCCGCGTCGGTTGCTCGGTCGGTTCTCTGTCATCCTTCCGTGGGCGCCTGGTGCAAGAAATCGGGATACCCGGTGGCGGGCAAGGAACACATGGAGCGGTGTGCGCGTCTTACCACGGATACCGCCAGACAGACAGTGATCGTGCTCAACGAGGGTCTCTCGGGAAAGGCTGTTCGCCCGATGATCGCCGACGAGCAGGTGGGCCGATGCAACGCCTGTCACGGACGAGACGGCGACCGAAAGGACGCTCTGGCGAGAATGACCTGCGGCAGTTGCCATGCATCATTGAGCGACAAGCATCCCGAGATCGCGACCGGCCTTCAGAAGCAGTTGTAGGGTGCGTACCACGCACCGTCTCTTGCTCGTGAAAACGCGACGGGCGACTGTGGATTTCTGTCCACCGTCGCCCGTGGTGCGATTATGTATAACGCCGCCGGTTACTTGGCTTCGAACTCGGCGTCGATGACGTCGTCGCCGCCTTTGCGCTTGACGTCAGATTCCCCCGATGCGGGCCCGGGTCCGGGCTGAGGCTGTCCCTGTCCTGCGGTGGCCGCCTGTTTCTTGGCCGCCTCTTCGTAGAGGGCCTTGCCCAGTTCCTGGCTCGTCTCCTGGAGGTTGTCGATCGCCTTGCGGATCGCGGAGCCGTCCTCGCCCTTGACCGCCTCCTTGAGGTTGTTGACCGCGTTTTCGATCTTGCCGCGGGTCTCGCTGGAGACCTTGGCGCCGTGCTCCTTGAGCGTCTTCTCGGTCGAGTAGACCAACTGGTCCGCCTGGTTCTTCAGGTCGATGACCTGGCGGCGCTTCTTGTCCTCTTCCGCGTGGGCCTCCGCGTCGCGGGTCATCTTCTTGATCTCGTCGTCGGAGAGGCCCGAACTGGACTTGATCTCGATGGATTGCTGCTTGCCGGTGCCGAGGTCCTTGGCCGAGACGTGCAGAATGCCGTTGGCGTCGATGTCGAATGCGACCTCGATCTGCGGCATCCCGCGCGGCGCCGGCGGAATGTCCGTGAGCTGGAACCGTCCCAGCGTGCGGTTGTCCCGTGCGAACTCCCGCTCGCCCTGGAGGATGTGGATATCGACTGTCGTCTGGCTGTCGGCCGCGGTCGAGAACGTCTCTTTCTTGCTGGTCGGGATCGTCGTGTTGCGGTCGATCAGCTTGGTCATGACGCCGCCCAGCGTCTCGACGCCAAGCGACAGTGGAGTCACGTCCAGCAGCAGGATGTCCTTCACGCCGGCGTCGCCCATGAGCACGGCCCCCTGGATCGCGGCGCCCAGGCCGACGACCTCGTCGGGGTTGAGGCTCTTGTTGGGCTCCTTGTTGAAAAGCTCCTTGGCGATCTGCTGGACCCTCGGGATTCTCGTGGAGCCGCCGACGAGCAGAACTTCGGCCACATCGGCCGGCCGCAGCTTGGCGTCTTCCAGTGCCTTGAGGCACGGGCTCTTGAGCCGCTCGAAGACGCCGTCGCAGAGCGACTCAAACCTGCTGCGCGTGATCGAGATTTGCAGATGCTTGGGCCCGGAGGCGTCGGCCGTGATGAACGGGAGGTTCACCGTCGTCTCAAGCTGCGAGCTGAGCTCGATCTTGGCCTTCTCCGCGGCTTCCTTCAGTCTCTGATGGGCCATCGGGTCCTGTCGCAGGTCGATGCCCTCGGTCTTTTTGAACTCGTCGGCGAGGAAGTTGATGAGCACCGCGTCGAGGTCGTCGCCGCCGAGGTGGGTATCGCCGTTCGTGCTGAGGACCTCGAACACGTTGTCGCCGATGTCGAGGATGGAGATATCGAAGGTGCCGCCGCCGAAGTCGAAGACAGCGACCTTTTCGTTCTTCTTCTTTTCGAGGCCGTAGGCCAGAGCCGCCGCGGTGGGCTCATTGATGATCCGCTCGACCTTCAGGCCGGCGATCGTGCCGGCGTCCTTCGTCGCCTGGCGCTGCGCGTCGTTGAAGTAGGCAGGCACCGTGATGACCGCGCGGTCCACCTTTTCGCCCAGGTAGGTTTCTGCGGTCTTCTTGAGGTCCTGGAGGATCATCGCGGAGATCTCCGGCGGCGTGTACTCCTTGCCTCGCACGTTGACCTTGACCAGGTCATTCGGCCCGCCCGTGATCTTGTAGGGGACGAGCTTCTCCTCGGAGGCGACCTCGCCATGCCTTCGCCCCATAAACCGTTTGATCGAGAAGACCGTATTCTCGGGGTTGGTCACCTGCTGGTGCTTGGCGATCTGGCCCACGAGGATCTCGCCTTTGTCCGTGAAGCCGACGACTGAGGGGGTCAGCCGCCCGCCGGATGCATTGATCAACACCTTAGGCGCCGAGCCCTCCATCACGGCTACAACAGACAGCGTTGTTCCCAAGTCGATTCCGATGATCTTGCTCATGTTGAACGTCCTTTCTCTGCTCTGTCATTGGCATCCGACGGCTATCCATCCCGGTGCTTCGTTCCGCCAATTGCGCACAGAATTACATGTTCTGTGACCTATGCAAAACCCGTGCCAGTGCATGGAGATGGGGGTGATGAAGCGTAAGTGTTTGTCGTTAAAAGGCTTAGATTGCAGGCTGCCGTCGGCGCTCGGATCGATGGGACTGGGATAGACCCGCCTTTGTCACATCGTCGTGCCATTTTGGCAGGAACCCTGTTTTGCGGTGAGTTCTCGATCAACCCCCGGCCGGATTCTGCCGAAGACACTGAAATGTATGGCTCCTGTCGATGAACCTATGGATAACACGCAGAACAGAGCAGAACGAAGATTCACATACCGCTGGCCCGTCTGGTTTGGCGAGGACGCGACGCAGATGGTCCACTCCGGCCTGATGGTGAACGTCTCCAGCGGCGGGATGGCCTTCACGAGCGAGGCCGATCACAACCTGCTCCAGGCAGGGCAACAGCTCGCGGTCCGGTTCAGCCTGCCTCGATTCGACGAGCAGGATCCGTCGGCCACCGTCGGGGTCACGCGGACCGGCCAGGTCCGTTGGGTCACCGCGGTCGGCGGCGGCTACAAGATCGGCTTCCAGTTCGACACGGCACTCTCGATCAAGCCGGCCGAACAGGCCGCAGTCACCCCGGTCAGCCAGGACGAAACCCTGTAGCACGCGCCGTCCGTTCATTCTTCCGCCCGCTCCCCCGTCTGGAGCCAGTGGGAGGCCAGGATGTCCAAGTCGAGCCAGTCCACCTTGCCATCCCCATTGATGTCGCCTACAATAATCGTCTCGCTGACTGGTTCGCCAAAGTATGACTTGCTCGCCTGCGTTGTCCCACCGTAAGCGCCCATATTGATCCGCCCGCCGTTCGGGAAGGGCTCATCGCCGATGGGACTATTCGGATCGCCTGCGTCGATGCAGGGACTCGTCACATCATCTTCAACCCATCCCCGACTATTCGGATCCCATCGTCCGGCTTGGCTCTTCAGATGGTAGTCCCCTTCGACAAAGAAGTCGTCGTTCGGGTCATCCGGTGTCCCGTTCGGGTCCCAATACCCTGCATCGGCGAAACACGGATCAGCGTCAGTATCGCCCGGTCCCCAAACAAGCCAAGCTTTCGGATCGTCGATAGCCTGCGCACCTCCAGATATGCAGGAGTACGCCACCTCCACAGGAGAGTCACTACTCCATATCTCGTCGCCCCCGTTCGACAATATCGAATTCCACACGGCGATACGATTCAGAGATTTCATCATGTCGACCGCAAGAGCACGACCCCGCGAGGAGCGATTCCCCGCGATCGTACAATTGAGAATCTCCAGTGAAGTCCACTCTCGGGCCCCCCAGGCTCCTCCCTGCTGTCCGGCCCGATTTCCAGCCAGCACACAGTTGCTCACCGTGACGTAGGGATTGCTTATACACTGACCAGCCCCACCGCCGACGGCTGCCTCGTTGCCGACAAATAGGCAATCTCTCACATCCGAGTGCCCTACGCACAGGATTGCCCCACCCCAACTCGCCCGGTTTCCGCGAAAGACACAGTTGGTCACGTGGTTAATGCCTGAAATCCCAGACAGTATAAGTGCGCCGCCGCTGGCGTAGGCCCTGTTCTCTGTGAATACACAGTTGGTGATCGTGCTCCGATCGAGGTCCGCCGCGCCACCGCCCAGCCCCCACGCGTAGTTCCGCGTGAATTCACAGTCGTCCAGGACGATTTCATGTCCGTATCCCACGCCGCACATAGCACCGAAGAATCCTGCGTTACCAACGAAC
>JBDKRX010000075.1:0-18125 GCA_039683175.1 Phycisphaerales bacterium | reverse complement strand
GCACACCCGATACCCGTTCGAACTCTGTTCCACTGTATACCGGACGAGCCTGGTGAGGAACATCGTCCGGCGGACCATGAGCAACAGCGCATTGGCGAAGAGACTGTTCTCTCCGGATTCAGGATTGGTGAGAGCCTGGTCGAGGGTTGCGTCACCGCGCTCGCTGCTCAAGAAGTTCGGCTTTTTCTACAGCCCGAATACGTTCGAATCATGGGTCTGCCGCTGGTGTCAGACCCACAGCGATGAGCTTCCAGGCTTCACCTATTTCCAGAAAGTCTGCGCCACCGCCATTCAGGTGAATATGGTCAATACCTCCACTCGGAACGCCCACTGGGGCACAGATGAACATACGGTGGAAGCACTGAACAGAAAATACAAGGACGGATACCGGCTCGATATCGATTTCGTCAGGGCCAGCGAGAAGCCAGGATCAGGGAGTGGACCGGAGATCTTCCGGCTGGTGAAGATCGCAGGGAGGGAAACCCACGACGACGCAGAGACGGGCCGGTTGGCGAAGGGCCGCGGCCTGCCTGCTTGACCTGGTCGGGACGGGTAGCTATACTGCCCCCTGCAATGCACAATAGCCGTAGAAGTTCGGGCGTTCAGTCGGTCCTTTGTGGAGGTTTGGAATCACGTGGGAGACATCAACCAGCGGATCTTCGTGGAGAGGCTGGCTGCGCGTCTGCAGGGTCCTTTTCTCGAGGTCGGCTCACGGGACTACGGAAACACGCAGGACTTGCGGAGCCTGTTCGGACCGGATTGCCAATACGTTGGCGTCGATATGGAGGCCGGGCCGGGCGTCGATGTCGTCATGGACCTGACCCAGGATTTCGCGTGCATCGACGAGCGTCTCGGCAGACGGCGATTTGGAGCGATCTTCTGTCTGAGCGTCCTGGAACACTGCGATCGCCCGTTCCAGATGGCCGACACCCTGATGCGTTTGCTCAAGCCACAGGGTTGGCTGTGCATCGCAGCGCCTTTCGCATGGCAGATTCACAACTATCCGAATGACCTCTGGCGATTCACTCCCGACGGCATTCGGACACTCTTTCCGCTCATCGACTTCGATCCGGAGCACTGCCTGTCCGCCACCGCAAGGCCCGGCGAGTTCGGAACACTGGACCGCGATCTCGGCAAGCTGTTCTTCAGCTTCAACCAGTACCGCAGGAAGGGACACCCGGCGAGAGGACTCTCCGCCGAATTCCTCAGGCTGTTGTCGAGAATCGGCTTGCTGAGATGGCTGGCCGGGCACCGGCACGTCTTCGTCTCGACGACCATTCTGATGGCGGGGCGACGGCGAGACCCCGCCGATGCGAAGTCTGATCCGAAAGAGGGTTGAGCAGGGCGCGACACGGCATTGTCCGGAAAAAATACCGAGCGGGCGCCGGGTCCGCATTGACTCACCATCCGGGGCCGTCTGATGTATTGGCCTATGAAGATCATGGATCGTCTGCTGCGCCGTGAAACCGAGGCAATGGCCGGGCCCCACGGAAGCGGTTCTCGAATTCCTCAAAACCCACTCCAACTTTGTCATAGACAAGAGTCGCGAGAAGTTCCTTCTGACCTTCAACCCCAATGGCTACCTGAAGAGAGTGAGGTAGGCCCGGCCCCGGTCGCCCAAGGACGGTCCAGGGCGTCTATTCCTCGCCAGAACGGCCGGACGGAGTATCCTTGAGTTTGCGCTCGACCATCTGCTCGATCACAACGTCCGGATGCTCCTGTTCCACCAGCAATTCGATAGATTGCATGTCCGGAATCGTGGAGGTGAAAGCACTGCGACGGAAGCATTCGCCCAGGTGTTCCCGCAAGCCGCCGCGCACGGCGAATGAATCATGGAACATCAGGAGCCTGTGTTTTCCCTTTTCGCTCTCCATGGCAACGTGGTCTTCCGGCACGAAGCCCCGGCTCGATGCATACTCCGCGGGCAGGGTCAACGGCATGCGGACAGCCTCGTACGGCGTCTTGGGGACCCACAACTCCGCATCTCCCGCCAACTCCTTGCCGAGACCCAGCATCATGCTGAGGTCGGTTGCCTCCCTGCCCGTGGTCAGTTCGAAGCAATCGCTCGACAGGGGCCGGACGTCGCCGAACCAGTCCCCCAGCCGCCGGTATATCTGCTCGTAGGCGACGAATGCGCCCCGGTCGGTCCAGTGAGAATCCTTGGGGTGGTATATCAAACCCGAGGTCTTGGCCTGCAACAGCGCGGGACGCAGGTCGATCAAGTTGACCGATGAATGATCCCGAAGGTAATCGAGAAGCTGGTCCATCCGGGACCGACCCCGGCCTCTCTGGACATGGTCGGGTAGCATCTCCGGGTAGATGGTCGCCTTGTTCGGCGAGATCACGAACAGATAGTGAATCCCTCGATCCGCCAGCCAGTGCTGCCGCTGCTCCAGCGAGTCCTTCCAGGCATCGAGGTCGGCGGCTGTCATAGGGTTCTGACCGAGGAAGTCGGGCAGAATGCCGGACTTGGTCAGGAACAGCCAATCGTTCTTTCCAAACAGCACCTTCCCGAACGAGCTGCCCTTGCAGAGTTTGTATCGAATCCAGTTGTGCCCCCGGATCAAGCCGTTACGAAAGCCGAAGTGGTCCTGGTAGAACGCCTCGAACGCCTCGGGGATCGTGCCAAGCGGGTCTCGCCCGAGCACGGGGCATCGTGCCAACACCCGTTTCTCGCCCAGATCGTGCGTGAGGTCCCACCCCATCACGCCACCCACCAGCGGCAGGCAGACCAGGACGCAGAACACCAGCGTCAGCAGCATATCCATCCGGTGTCTTTTGAAGGGTTGCTCCTCGCTCATTGCGGTCCTTAGAATCTGAAATAGATGAACGGGTTGTGTGTGCCGGCGGAGAGGAACATCACGCAGAGCACGTACAGCGCGCTCAGACACAGCAGCCGGCAAACGGCGAGCGTCCACTCCGCCGCACTGCGGGCCACGCCCCCGAGCTCCGCCACGGCCCGCCTGATGGACGCAACAAAGGCAGGCACAACCGGCATCGAGAACACCACTCCGGCAATCAACGCGATTCTGACCTCACGCGTCATGTACCATTCGAGATCCTGTGTCGAGACGGCATCGGCGGCGACCCCGACCATGGCGGTCAGGAATCCTGCCGCATGCCCGATGGTCGGCGAGGCGAAGATCACCCACCCGCACAGGATCGTCAACAGGGTGTAGACGTGGCGGATCAGAGGATGGCGGCGGGCCAGGAACTCCTGCAGCCCTATCCTCTCCAAGACCAGGAAGAAGCCGTGGTACAGGCCCCAGACAACAAACGTCCAACTGGCCCCGTGCCACAGCCCGCACAGGGTGAAAACGAGGGCCAGGTTCATGTAGGTGCGCCCCGGCGATCTGCGGTTGCCGCCGAGCGGGATGTAGAGGTAGTCGCGAAACCACGTCGACAGAGAGATGTGCCATCTCTGCCAGAACTCGCGCATCGATTGAGAGATGTACGGGTAGTTGAAGTTCTCCGGGAAAGAGAAGCCCAGCATGCGGCCCAGCCCGATGGCCATATCCGAGTACCCGGAGAAATCAAAGTAGATCTGGAGGGCGAAGCAGAGGGCGCCGAACCAGGCGATGCCGGGGCTCAGGTTGGCCGTCGGCAGAGCGAATATTTCCTCGGCCGCCACGGAGACGGTGTTCGCGATGAGGAGCTTCTTGGCCAGGCCAACCACGAAGCGGCTGACCCCGGAGGCAAAGAGACGACAGGTGATTTCCCGGGACCGCAGTTGTTCGGCGATGTCGAGATAACGGACGATCGGTCCCGCCACCAACTGGGGAAACATGGTGACGTAGCAGGCGAAATCGACAAGATTGCGCGTCGCACGCGTCCGGCCGCGATAAACGTCGATGGTATAGCTCATGGCCTGAAACGTGTAGAAACTGATCCCGAGGGGCAGGGTAATCCGGATGGCGTCGTGCCAGAAGAGCCCCGACAGGCCAAGTCTCGCCATCAGACCATTGAAGTTCTCCACGCCGAAGTTGAAGTACTTGAACAGCCCGAGAATGCCCAGGTTGCAGGCGACGGCAGCCACCAAACCCGCCTTCTGACGCCAGTTGCGCGGCCCACCCGGCACAAGCTGTTGGACCCCGCCGGATCGATAAGCACCGGATATGATCAGGCCACACACATAGTTGATCAGGATGGACCCGATGATGATCCAGGTAAGGGATCTCTCGCCCCAGAAGTAGAAGACCAGGCTTGAGAACAGCAGAAACGCATTGCTGGCCTGCCACCAGAACCTGCTTCGGGAGCCGAGCAGCGCGGGAGCCACAAGCAGGAAGTATCCGGCCAGGACAATCGGCAGGAAGAAGAGGACAAAGATCACCGAGCTAAAAACCATAATCCAGAGCCATCACACAGCCCGGGCTATGGTTTCTTCCACCCTGCGACGGATGGTCTGCCTCGACGGTGAGCATCGAGAGCCCGGATCCAATCTGTCGCGTCATTATAGTCGGTCGCCGCGTGCTGTCAACGATCGTGGGCGAGCGGGACAGCGGAACGCTGGAGGCTCAGCCTACGCGATTGGCCGCGATGATCGCCGCTACCCGCCGCACGTCCTCCGGATTGAGCCACGGATGCATGGGCAGAGAGAGGATCTCACCACAAGCCCGATCGGTCACCGGCAACTCCACGCCCGAGGCGATGCGAGTATACGCCTCCTGGCGATGCACGGGAATGGGGTAATGAATCTGGCTTTGCACCCCGTTCTCCGAGAGACGACGTTGGAGTGCATCTCGGTTCTTCGAGCGGATGACGTAAAGATGGTAAACGTGTCTGACGTGCGGCAGTTCGACCGGCGTGCCGACGCCCACCTCGGACAACAGGTCATCATAGAGCGCGGCCGACTTCCTTCGTCGCTCGTTCCACTCGTCGAGGTAGCGCAGCTTCACCCTCAGGATGGCGGCCTGCATCTCATCCAGTCTGCTGTTGACCCCAACCAGGACGTGGTGGTACTTGCGCGGCTGGCCGTAATTTCTCAGCAGCCGCAGTCGCTTGGCGATCTCCTCGTCATTGGTGGTGACCATCCCGCCATCGCCGCAGGCGCCCAGGTTCTTCGTCGGGTAGAAGCTGAAGCAGCCCACGTGACCGATCCCGCCGACCTTCCTGCCCTTGTACAGGGCCCCATGCGCCTGGCAGCTATCCTCCACGACGAACAGGCGGTGGCGTTCTGCGATCGCCATGATGGATTCCATGTCCGCCGGCTGTCCATACAGGTGCACCGGCATGATGGCCTTCGTCCGCTCGGTAATCCGCTCCTCGATCCTGGTCGCATCCAGGCAGAATGTTCGAGGGTCGATGTCAACGAAAACCGGTTTCGCGCCGTTCCGGTCGATGCCGTCGACCGTGGAGATGAACGTATGGGAGGGCGTAATCACCTCATCGCCATCGCCGATGCCAAGCGCCCGCAGCGCCAGCAGGATTGCGTCGGAGCCGGAGTTGAGGCCCACGGCGAACTTCGTCCCGATGTACTGTGCGAATTCGGCCTCGAATCCCTCCGACTCCTCGCCCAGGATGAACCACCCCCGCCGCAGGACACGCTCGATGGCCTCTCGAATCTCGTCGGCTATCGCCTCCTGCTCTCTCTTTAGACACACGAATTCGATCATCCCCGCCGAACCCTCCCCCCTGCCTCCAGGACATATGTCTGCCCACATCCGCACTGCGACGTCGAGCCATCGAGGACCAGGTCCGCCGCACATCGACAGACGTAGCCCTTCATCCGCGCGGGGTTCCCGTACACGAGAGCGTGGTCGGGAACATCTCGCGTGACGACGCTGCCCGCGCCGATCATGGCCCAGCATCCGATGGTGACCCCGCAAACCACGGTCGCGTTGGCCCCGACGCTGGCGCCGACGTGGATGCGAGTCTTCGTGAATGCCCCGGGATAGGCCTTGCTGCGCGGGCGGATGTCATTCGTAAACGTGGCGTTAGGACCGAGGAAGACGTTGTCCTCAAGGATCAGGCCGTCCCAGAGGTAGACGCCGCACTTGATCGTCACGTTGTCTCCGATGACCACGCCGCCCTCGACGAACGTATGATCGCACAGGTTGCAGTCGCGACCGATGCGAACTCCCTGCAGCACGTGCGCAAACGCCCGGATTCGCGTCCCCGGGCCGATGTGCGGCGTCTCGACAATCGCCTGCGGATGAATGTACGCCGCGCCGGTGTTTTGGACCTCAGCCATGGCCGTCCGCCCCGCGTGCGATTCGCTTGAACTCGTCATAATCTCGTATGTAGTCGCTCTGCTGGTAGAGGTGCGAGGCGAGGACCAGGCAGACGGAACCCGAGGAAAAGTTGTCGATTTCCCGCCAGATCATCGAGGGGATGTAGAGACCATAATACGACCGGTTCAGGTAGAAGTCCTTCCGGGCGGTCCCGTCGTCCGTGATGACGGTGAAACTACCGCTGGCGGCCACGATGAACTGCTCCAAGTCCCGATGCGCGTGGCCCCCGCGTGCGGCCCCGCCGGGAACATCGTACAGATAGTACACGCGTTTGGGCTCGAATGGGATATGCCGGCCGGCTTCAATGAAGGTGAGGTTCCCTCGCTGATCGACGATCTTCGGGAGTTCGATGATCCTGCACGTTGATCTGTCCATAGCGGCCCCTTTTGCCATATACACCAGTATGCAGGCATTATACGCAGGCCCGCCGCGACGGCAAGGGACAAACCCAGGCAGTCCCGGTCCGCATCGCCCACAACGGGGGACGCCCCTCTGCAGAAGCGTCTACGCGGATCGGCCCGTCTGTGCCGCACAGGCCGCCGCAAAACGCGACATATCCTTGCGATGCGCCGCAAGAGACGTCCATCGCCACCGGTGGACCGTCATCGCGTCCAGGTCCGTCAGGATCGGCCCGTCCCGGCCCATCAGGACGTTCGTATGCTTCGTGTCTCCGTGGCTGATCCGGCAGTCACCCAGCCGCTTCAGCACGTTCTTGACCTGCGCAATACGCTCGCGGCGTTCCTCCTCGCTGGTGCCGTTGTCACGAAGCAGCTCGCCGAGGCTGCCGCCGGGGACGTACTCCGTCACAATGTAGGAACACCACACAAGGGGACCTTTGAGCCGCTCGACGCAGGCCAGCGGTTCGGGGGTACGAATATCGAGGAACCGTAGCCGGTGCCCGCTGATCCAACTGCGGCGCGCACGCGACATCTTGAGCGTGTGACGAAGAGAATGAATCCAGCCCTGATGGTTGTAGCGTTTGACCACGATCTGCCTGTTGTTCCACACGACGTGGCAGACGTGGCACGTGTGGCCGGCCTTGAGCACCCTGCCTTGATCCATGAGTTCATCGAGCCGCCGGACGAATTCGACCGGGTCGGCTCCATCGCAGAACGCCCGGTCGAACAGGGCGCGGCAGTCCGGCGTTCTCACCCGCAGATGCTTGCTGTTCTCCCGCTGATACTTGCGCAGCGCGCGCTCGATCGCCCCCCTCTTCTCCCGATACACGCGCGCCTCCAGAAAGGCCTCATCCGACGGCTGCCGGGACCAGCCGCGTGCGTCCAGGTACTCCTGGAGGATCGAGCCGGTGGGCGGACGCTGCCCTTCGGGCAGGCCCGAGAGGATCTCCGCCAACTGGGACAGACTCCTCCTCCTGCCGACCGGGCGGGACCCAAATCGGAACTGCCCCAGGTCGATTGCGATGATCCGCTCGCCCTGGAGGAGGAAGTTGTTCAGATTCAGGTCCTTCTGCAGCACGCCCTCGTCATGATAGTGCGCCAGCTCCCGACAGAGCCGCACGACACGGTCGAGAACCACGGCAGGATCGCAGGCAGTTGTCAACGCGTCTCGTGGATGGAGGGCATCGGCGATCTTCTCGATTACGATCGCCCGACCGCCTTGGTCTGTTCTGCCATGGAACAGCCCCTGTGGGGCGTCGATCCCCCGCTCCCGGAGTTCACGGAGGCCCCGCCATTCCCTTCGCAGGTGTCGACGGCCGTGAAACCAGTGGGCGAACAGCTTGACGATGACCGGCCGGTCTTTCCACACGGCATCATAGACGTAGCGCATGCCGGGCACCTCACGCAGCAGTGCGACGCATGTGAGCTGCTCAACACCCGGCGGTGAGGACCGCTCGACTCGAAGTTGGAAAGGACAGTCGTCCACCGTGTTCCTTTGGTTGTGATCGCCGCCGGGCAAGCCGGTCCCGCCGGGATAACAGATCAAGCCCCCGGCCTGCCGTAGTGCGCCTCCTCCAGGCAGCCCTCAGGGTCTGGATGAGGCAGCGTCCCGGTTCACGCACAGGCGTTATCTTGCCGGATTTCCACCCGCCCGTCAAGACGAAGATGGTACGCGGCACACACCCTGCCTCGCCGGTGAATATTTCCGGGCACACAGTTGCCAAAGCCGCCCGCCGCGTGTATGAATTGACTACCCTGCAAAGGAAAGGGGTTCTGTGATATACACCGTTTCGATCCTGGTGGCGGGAATCGCCGCCTATCTGCTCGGTGCCGTTCCGTTCGCCTACGTCATCGCCCGGGCCCACGGCAAGGACCTGCGGACCATCGGCTCCGGCAACATCGGCGCGACCAATCTGGCTCGCGCCGTCGGACGCCCATGGGGTTATGTCTGCTTCACCTTGGATGTGCTGAAGGGATTCGTCCCGATGCTGGCGGTTCACACCATCCTGGGAGTGCCGGACGGGCCCTTGTTTTTGGCGGGTTGGCTCCTGGTCGGTGTTGCGGCCATCCTGGGACACGTTTTCCCCGTCTACCTGGGATTCAAAGGCGGCAAAGGAGTCGCGACCAGCTTTGGCGTCGCCCTGGGGCTCTGGCCCTATTTCACGGTCTGCGGATTGACCTCGCTGGCGGTCTGGGTGGGCGCGGTCCTGGTCTGGCGTTATGTCTCCCTCGCTTCGATTTGTGCGGCGGTGACCTTCCCCCTCGCGCTGCTCATCGGCATCATGGCGCACCCCCGCTGGACTTTCTCCGGTCTCTGGCCGCTCCTGATCGCGGCGGTCGGCATTCCTGTGTTCGTCATCCTGCGCCACCACACGAACATCCAGAGACTCCTGGCCGGCACGGAAAGCAAGATCCGGGACCGGCATACCGGGTAGCTCTCTGAGACAGCACGCTCTGCACCCTTGGAACGGTCCCGGATGCCTGCGTCGTCCCGGACCCAATCCGACGTGAAATACTTGCATTCACCCGGCCGGAGGCTATGATGGCTTGCGCTTGGGCGGACATCGTCGAGCGGCTGCCTGCGAGAGAGAGTGTTTGCATCACAGGCCCATGTAGGTGCCGTCAGCAAGCCACATACACCCTTTTAGGAGGACACGTCATGAGTCATGCGACACACCACACAAGTGCGACCCGGCGTCTGCTTCTCATGTTGGGCCTTGTCCTGGCGCTCGGCATCCCACAGGTATGCGCCGCCCAGGACATCGCGGGCGACTGGGACATGGCGATGGAATTCGGCGGCCGGCAGAGCTTCGCCACGCTCTCCGTCGCCAAGCAGGCCGACGGCGCCTTCACGGCCAAGTGGGGCAGGGACGACCTGTCCAACGTGAAGTTCGACGGGCAGAAGCTCACGTTCACGCGGACCGTTCGCTTCGGAGACAACGAGTTCTCAATGGACTACGCGGGGACCCTGAAGGACGGCAAACTCACCGGCGCGTTCTCCACCGACAACGGGGAATTCCCAGCCAACGGCGTCCGGTTCAAGCCGAAACCGCCGGTCGTCGGCGTGTGGGACCTGGCCTATCAGATCGGAGACCGGGACGTCGCGGCCAAGCTGACCGTTTCCGAAAAGGCGGACGGCGCGCTCGACGCCAAATGGGCCAGTCAGATGGGCGAGAGCACGATCTCCAATGTCAAGTTCGAGAACGGCAAGCTCACCTTTGACCGGGCCGTCAAGTTCAACGACCGGGAGTTCAAAATGACGTTCGAGGGCGCCGCCCAGGACGACAAGCTGACCGGCGTGTCCAAGAGCGACATGGGCGAGATCCCCGTCGCCGGGGCCCGTTTCGGCGCGGCCCTCATCGGCAAGTGGGAGATAACCACCACCACGGACCAGGGCCTGATGAACTCGATGCTGACGATCTACCCGGACCTGACCGGACGACAGGAATTTTTCGGCGGCGAGACGCCCATCAGTGATCTCAAGCTCGATGGGGACCAGTTCACTTACGTACTCGAACTCGGCTTCGGCGATCAGACCTTCAAAATCGACCACAAGATCACGCTCCAGGGCAAGACGTTTGCCGGCCAGAGCATCTCGGACCGGGGCACCTTTGAGATGAAAGGCAAGAAGCTGGAACAGGCCGCAGGTTCCGCCCTCGTCGGCAAGTGGGAATTCACCCGGGAGACCCAGCAGGGCACGCGGACGAATACGCTCACGGTGAAAGAGGATATGACGGCCACGTACTCGATGCGGGACAATGAGGCGCCCGTCACGGACCTGAAGGTCGAGGGCGATCAGGTGAGCTTCAAGGTGGCCATGACATTCAACGACCAGCAGTTCTCGATGGATTTCAAGGGCAAGCTGGAAGGAGAGACACTCAAAGGGGAATTCACAACCCCCAGGGGCACACGGGAAGCCATGGGCAAGAAGGTGCAGTGAGCCCTTGGAATCGACTATCTGCAATCTACGATTGACGATTTGAAGGTGACCGGCGTCGTGTCCATCTCCGGATAGGCATGACGCCGGCCAGACTTGCCCTGACGACGACGTCGCCAGGATGGGTTATGCGCCGGACAGCGGGACCAGGCAGAGGAATCGCAGCGTCGAACTGCCTGTGTTCTTGAAGCAATGCTCGCTGTTGCCGGGGACAAAGACGACATCCTCCCGCGAAATCGGATGGCTCTTGCCCTCGTGAACGAAGACGCCCGCGCCTTCGACGATGAAGACCTCGTGCTCGTGGGGGTGACGGTGCAACGGGGTGTTGCCGCCGGGCTCGATCTCGAACATCCGCATGGCGAACGTCGGGGCCCCGTCGTCTTTCGAGATCAGCACGCGGATGCCCACCCCCTTGGCCCCTTCGACATTCACCGGCTTCTTCGCAATGCTCGCGCTCTTGGCGACTTTCATTGTGTCCCCTTTCCATCGGGTGTGCCGAGCTTTCTGTTGAGGAGTTCCGAGACGATCTTGGGATTGGCCTGGCCCTTGGTCTTCTGCATCACCTGCCCCATCAGAAAGCCTCGCGATTTCTGGGCCTTCTTGCCGCCCGTGGTGATCTCGGCAACCGCGGCGGCGTTCTCTGCGAGGACCTGGTCCAGGATCCGCTCCAACTCGCCGACGTCGCTCTTCTGGATCAGGCTTAACTCCTGCGCCAGGACATCGGGCTTCTTGCCGGTTTCGACCATCGCAGTGAGGATCGTATTGCCTGCCGAGGCGCTGATCGTGCCGGCGTCGATCATCTTCGCCAGATCGGCCACGCCGAAAGGCTCCAGCCCCAGACCCGACAGATCGCGGCCCCGCTCGTTGGCGAGCTTGAGACCCACCTGCGTCAGCAGATTACACACCCGCTTGGCGTTGGCGCCCGCCTGCGTCGCCTGCTCGAAGAAATCCGCCGTCAAGCGATCCGCGGTCAGGACGCCGGCATCGTAGTCACTCAGGCCGTGCTCCTGCACGTAGCGGACCTGCCTGTGCACCGGAAGCTCGCACAGCCGCGAGCGGATCTGCGCCAGCCACTCGGGCGCCGGCGTCACCGGGACCAGGTCGGGATCGGGGAAGTACCGGTAGTCGTGCGCCTCTTCCTTTTCACGCTGGAGGACCGTGGCCTCGTTCACATCGTCCCAACCCCGCGTGGACTTGTTGCCCATCTGCATGGTCAGGCCGGTTTCGAGGAACTCGTCGAGCTGCCTTCGGGCCTCGTAGGCGACGCTGCGTTCCAGGGCCCGGAAGCTGTTGAGGTTCTTGACCTCGGCAATCGGCGTCCGGAACTTCTGCCCCGCCCTTTCGATGACCAGATTCACGTTGGGCTCGAACCGCATATGGCCCTTCTGCATGTCGGCTTCGGAGACCCCGAGGTATCGCACGATCCGCTGCAGCTCGACCGCCAGCGCCCGCACCTGGTCGGCGCTGTTCATATCAGGCTCGGTGACGATCTCCAACAACGGCGTTCCCGCGCGGTTGAGGTCCACCTGCGAATGGTATCCTGCAGTATGGAGGTTCTTGCCTGCGTCTTCCTCCAGATGCGCCCGGCGGATGCGGATTCTCTTGGTCTTGCCGTCGTCGAGCGGGATTTCGATGTAGCCGTTGCTGCCGAGGGGCAGGTCGTATTGGCTGATCTGGTAGTTCTTCGGCAAATCGGGATAGTAGTAGCTTTTGCGGTCCCACTTCGTGAATTCCGCGATCTCGCAATTCAAGGCCATCGCGGCCAGGATCGCATACTCGACCGCCTGCCCATTCATCACCGGCAGCGCCCCCGGCAACCCGAGACACACCGGGCACACCCGGCTGTTGGCCTCTTCGCCGAAACGCAACGCACAACCACAGAACATTTTTGTCCGCGTGTTGAGCTGTACGTGGATCTCCAGGCCGACAATGATCCGGTATGTCAGGTCGCTCATGCCGTGACTCGCTCGACAGCAGCAGGTTTCTTCATGTGCCAATCCGTCCGGGCCTCGTGCATCCTCGCGATTCGCAGCAGCCGGGCCTCGCTGAAGGCCGGCCCGATGAGTTGCAGCCCAATCGGCAGTCCCCCCT
Source organism: Phycisphaerales bacterium (assembly GCA_039683175.1). Lineage (GTDB taxonomy): Bacteria > Planctomycetota > Phycisphaerae > Sedimentisphaerales > Anaerobacaceae > PLanc-01. The sequence goes on along the minus strand of JBDKRX010000075.1, from coordinate 5,469 downwards.
CGTCGAAGCCGGCCGGGACACTGATCCCGGGGATGCCCGCCAGGTTGACGGCGATCGTGTAGATGTCCGAGAGATACATCTTCAACGGGTCGTCCACCTTCTCGCCGAACTGGAACGCGGTCGTGGGCGCCACCGGCATCGCGAGGCAGTCGCACCGCTCGAACGCCCGCACGAAATCGCCGCGGATCAGATTGCGGACCTTCAGGGCCTTGAGGTAGTACGCATCGTAGTACCCGCTCGAAAGCGCGTACGTCCCGAGCATAATCCGGCGTTTGACTTCTTTCCCGAAGGCCTCTTCGCGGGACTTCGAGTAGACTTCGACGTAGTCCGCCGGGTTCGGGGTCCGATGACCGTAGTGGACGCCGTCGTAGCGGGCCAGATTGCTCGACGCCTCGGCCGTCGCGATGACATAGTATGCCGCGATCGCATAATCCAGGTGCGGCATGGCCACTTCGACGATCCGGGCCCCCGCGTCGCGGTAGCCGTCCACAGCCCTGTCGATCGCCTGGCGGACCGCCGGGTCCGCGCCTGCGTTGAATCCGGAGGCGACACCGATCCGAAGTCCCTCGACCGGCTCGTTCAGCTTCTCCAGATAATCCTCCACCGGCGCGATCTCCTCGCTGACGCTGGTACTGTCGGCCGGATCGTGCCCGGCGATCACCTTCAGCATCAACGCCGCATCCGCGACCGTCCGCCCAAAGGGTCCGATCTGGTCGAGGCTGGAGCCATAGGCGACCAAACCGTAACGGGAGACCCTTCCATACGTGGGTTTGAGGCCAACGACGCCGCAAAAGCTGGCGGGTTGGCGGATCGAACCACCGGTATCGGAACCTAAAGCCGTGAAGCACATCCGGGCTGCCACTGCGGCCGCCGAGCCACCGCTGCTGCCGCCCGGCACGCGGGAGGTATCCCAGGGATTGACTGTCTTCTTGAGGCCCGAGTTCTCCGTGCTGGAACCCATGGCGAACTCGTCCATATTCGTCTTGCCGACGATGATCGCGTCGGCCGCAAGAAGCTTGCGAATGACCGTTGCATCGTAGGGAGCGTGGAAGTTCTCCAGAATCCGCGAGCCGCACGTCGTCGCGCCGAAGCTGGTGCACATTACGTCTTTGACCGCGACCGGCACCCCTGCCAACGGCCCGACCGGCTCACCGGCGGCAATTCGCCGGTCCACGGACTGGGCCGCCTGGATTGCTCCGTCATGGAATACCGAGAGATACGCGCCGACGGTCGGATCGATCTGGTCGATCCGGTCCAGGGTCGCCCGGGTTGCCTCCACGCTGCTCACTCGCCCGGCGGCAATCCGGTCCCGCAGTTCAATCGCTGTCAACTCGTGTATCGACATGGCTTGGACTACTTGTTCTCCCCGGTTTTGCGATGGCTCAGGAGCCATTCATAGAGCTTGGGATTGTCATATGTCGCGGTCCAGGAGTCGTGCTGGGCCTCGGGGTAGACCGTCAATTGCGCGTTTCCGCCGGCTCGCTTGAGCGCGTTGACCATCTCCTCGGACTCCCGCAACGGGACCACGTTGTCCTTGGCCCCATGGAACGCCCAGACCGGCACGTTCTTGAGCCTCTCCGCGAGGAACCACTCGCCGCCGCCGCAGATCGGCACAATGGCCGCGAATCGCTCGGGATGCCGGCAACCCAGGGCCCAGGAGCCGAATCCACCCATGCTCAGGCCCGTCATGTAGACCCGGCTGGTATCCACGGCATACTTCGACTGAATCTCATCCAACAGCGCCATCAGCGTATCGAGTTGCTCCGTCCACCAGCTTTCCGACGGGCACTGCGGCGACACGACAATGAACGGCATCTCCTTGCCCTGCTCGATCAGCTTGGGCGGGCCATGCACTTTGACCTTGTTGATGTCGTTGCCACGCTCGCCGGCGCCGTGCAGGAACAGGAGCAACGGCCACTTCTGGTCCTTGTCCTGGCCGTAGCCTTTGGGCAGTTGCAGCAGGTATCGGATCTCGACGGTCTTCGTGATTTCCTTGTGCAATTGCTGCTCGCTCTGCCCTGCCATACAATAGGTCCCCACGAGGAAAGTCAACCCAACACACGCCAGCTTGAAGGTCCGCATTCTCTCATCTCCTTCTGCGACACGCGGTGTCGCTGAACCGAGGCCCTCTTTATGCAGAACTGTCTTCCAGGATCTTGGGCACCTTGAAGAAGGCCCCGTCGCGATCCGGCGCGTTGGCGAGGGTCTTCTCGGTCCCCAGAGATTCACGCACCTCGTCGGCGCGAAAGACGTTGCTGATCGGCAGGCAATGGGCCAGAGGCTCGACGCCGGTAGTATCCAGCTCGTTCATCTTCTCGACGTAGCCGAGAATGGCCCCGAGCTGGCCGGTGAACTCCTCGATCTCCGCGTCGCTCAGCGCCAGCCGAGCGAGCTTGGCGACCTTCCGAACCTGCTGGGCATCGATCTTCTGCTCCATATGGTTTGGCCCGAGTTCTGCAAAATGGAGGATTAGGCATACTTTGAGAAGGAAAAATCTGTCTCCTCGATTTTGCACAACTCCCTAAAGAAAAAGCGAGGCAGACGGCGCCCCGCTGGGAAAGAACGACTGTTTCAACCACTTGCGCCGATCAACTGGCTTTTTCGGCGGGCTTGTAGCTGCGCTTCATGGGCTTCTGGATCAGGCCCATGCGAATCGCCTTCGCCGAAACCCGAATCCGGCACACCTGGCCATCGACCACGGCACGGACCTTCTGAATGTTCGCCTTGAACTTCCGCCGGGTCACGCCGGTGACCTTCTTGCCGACGCCGCCCAGCCGCTTGGCCTTGCCGCGTCGGGTGATGGCGTTCCCGAAAACCGTTCTCTTGCCCGTAAAAGGACACTCTCTCGACATAAAACAACTCCTGCACCGTTCTGCAACGAATCGTTGCCAATACCCTGCTACAGCAAAATCTACCGGCTCCGTGGGAGCAAGAAACGAGTATTTTACCCCGCCTCGCGGATTTTGCAACAGATACCTCGCCTGAACGTGCAAAATTCTCATTCCCCCTTTCCCGGTCGGTCTTTCCTTGACGGGACCGGCCTGGCGGCCTATGATGGCCCCAGAGGCGGCCTTGAGCGGGACCTCCCGTCCGTGCGGCGTATGCGTCCTTGGGGCTCCGGCGGGGCCGTCCATCGCTTGGCTATGCAATGGAGGCTGCAAATGACCAGGGAGAAGCATCTCGAACTGCTTCAAGGCGTGATCAACCGCATGGCAGGCAACTCGTTTCAGCTCAAAGGCTGGTCGGTCGTCCTCGTCTCGGCCCTGTTCGCCCTGGCCGCGAACGATATGCGGGTGCACTTCGTATTCGTCGCCTACTTCCCCGCGCTTGCCTTCTGGGTCCTGGACGGCTACTTCCTCCGCCAGGAACGGATGTACCGCAAGCTCTACGACGAGGTTCGGGAGGCAAAGGGCGACCCCGATTTCTCGCTCGATGCCAGTGGCTACGCGGAAAAGGTCGATTCGTGGGCAACCGTGTGTCTGTCGAAGACGCTGCTGATCTTCCATGGCATGGTCCTCGGCGTGGTCATCGCTGCCACGATACTGATGTTCGCGGTGGCATCCTGAGGCGACCCAATCACTCGGAAGGGAGACCCATTCAATGAAGATCTTCGTCAGTTCGACAACGAAAGACTTGGGCAATGCCCGCAAGCGGGTTTGCGACCAACTCTTGCAGCTCGGCATCCAACCCGTGAGCATGGACTGGTATCCCGCCGACGGGAGACCACCCAGGCAACTCGACGACAGTAAAATCAAGGAGTGCGATGCATTTGTGATTCTCGTGGGTCACCTGTATGGCTCCTCCCCAGAGGGTGAGCAGAAATCCTTCACGGAATTGGAGCACGAGGCATCGCTTGCTTCGGGCAAGGCCGTCTTCCCCTTCATTGCCTCCGACAAGTTCCCACTCTCCCCGAGTCTTCGTGAAGGTGACGCGACCCATGCCAAGCTCCAGGCGTTCCGCGAGCATCTCGGACAAGATCACACACCCCGCCACTTCGACAACGTGGACCACCTCTGTGCGGAGGTGGCGGTCGCCGTACCGAGGCCCTCTGAACGCGCCGGACGGATCATCGTGCCGAAGTTGCCGCAGCCGTATCTGGCTCACCCCTACTCGATTCAGGAGAACTTCACAGGTCGGCTCAAGGAACGAGCCATGCTCACGGACTGGGTCCGCGAGGCAGATTCTCAACCCATGTTGAGCCTCGTCGCAATGGGCGGTATGGGTAAAAGCGCTCTGACATGGTTCTGGCTGCACGAGGACCTGCCCCAGGAGAAGCTCCAGTTCTCAGGTATCATTTGGTGGAGCCTCTGCGAACGAGAGGCGAGCCTCGAGAGTTTTCTGGTCCGCGCACTGCTCTACGCCAGCGGCGGTACGATTGACCCCATGCAAGTTCCCTCGAACTACGACCGTATGCAGTCCCTCTGGTGCATCCTGCAAGAAAGTCCCTTTCTTATCGTTTTCGACGGCATTGAACGGTTGTTACGCGCCTATCACACCCTCGACGCACCGTACAAAGGCGATAACTTCAACAAAGAAATAGGAGATCGGCACCTTTTCTGTGCCGACCCACACGCGGGACTCCTTCTACAATGGCTTGCTTCGCCCGGCACAAGGACACGTACACTTCTGACGACGCGCCTGTATCCGAAGGAGTTGGAGGGTCTGGCTGGCTGTCGCAAGGAGGAACTGAGACATTTTGAACCGGACGACGCCGTAGAGTTCATGCGTCGGCAGGGTGTCAAGGGACCACGCAATGCCATCGTCCACGCGTGCAGGCCCTACGATTTCTTGCCTCTGTGCATCAGGCTGCTTTCGGGTACAATCCGGGAAGACCCGGAAAGACCCAACGATATCGCCGCTGCCGACAGTTGGCACCCCCCGGCCGACCTCGTATGTACGAAGCACCATATTCTCCAACTTGCCTACGACTCGATGGCCAAAGACCGACAAGATCTGCTCAGCCGCATCGCCGCCATTCGTGGCCCCGTGAACTATGAAACGACTAAGGTGCTGTCCGCCTACGACGACGAAGACCAACTGAAGGACGCCTTGCGAGAGCTAGTCACCCGAGGCCTGTTGTTCCGCCAGGAGGGTCAGATCCATTACGACCTGCACCCCCTCGTCAGACAGTACTCCTACAGCCGTCTGGGCGATAAGGTAGACACGCACAGAACACTGAGAGACTACTTCGACACAATCCCCCACCCCGACAAGATCGAGAGCTTGGACGACCTCATGCCTGCGATTGAACTGTTCCACCACACGATCTGCGCCGGCAGGTACGAAGAGGGCTTCAGAATCTACCAGGAACATATAGACCAAGCATTGTTCTACCAACTCGGCGCATACGACACAAGCTTCATGTTACTGAGGGTATTTTCGCCAGATCTTGGGGGTAAGGCTACGTTCCTGAGGGAAGAGATAGATCAGGCAGACTTGTTAGGCAGTTTGTCCAACAGTTGCTTCATG
>JBDKRX010000074.1:0-38264 GCA_039683175.1 Phycisphaerales bacterium | reverse complement strand
GACGCGAGACGTTCCGGATTTTGCCGTTGTTGCGGGGATTCCGGCCAAAGTGGTGAAGACCATAGCGTCCCCAGGGGGAACGTGAACTCATGGCGAGAGTGTTCCCGGATGATGTATCTGGGGCCCTTGTGCCTGTGCGCCGGCTTCTGCCCGGATGGGTCGCCGGTATGCGGCGCGTGTGCAATTTGACCGGAGATTGCCTGTTGGTGGTCGGACATCGTTTGGAAAGGCGTGGTTCTCAACCATGGAACAGCAAGCAACGATAACCGGGTTGACCCTTTTCATCACGGTGGTTCTCTCCGTCGTGACGATCGGGGTTCCCCGCAAGTACATCCTGCTCCCGTTCGTGATTGGAGCCTGCTGGGTCCCCGCGGACCAGACCATCATGGTCGGGGAACTGGACTTCCAGGTGCTGCGAGTCCTTGTGGTCATGGGGATCCTGCGGCTGTGGATGCGCGGGGAGGTGATTCCGATCCGGTGGAACCGGTTCGACAAGCTGGTTCTGGCCTGGGCCCTGGTGGGCAGCGTGGTCTACGTTCTTCAGTGGCTGACCCTGGGGGCCCTGATCAACCGGTGCGGCCGACTGCTGGAATGGCTCGGTTTGTACTGGGTCTTCCGCCAGAGCATACGATCCTGGGCGGACGTGCGGATAGCCTACGTGGGTTTCGCCGTGTGCACCATTGCCATGGCGCCGTTCGTTGCAGCGGAGTGGGCCAGCGGGATCAATCCATTCGAGGCCTTGGGACGCGTGACAACCGCTCTGCGAGAGGGCGGCTTCCGGTGTCAGGCGACGTTCCCGCACGCGATCATGATGGGGTTGTTCTGGGCCACGCTCGTGCCGCTGTTCATCGGCTTCGCCCGGCAAGGACACAAGGTCCTGTTCTGGCTGGCGGTTGCGGCCAGCGCGTTCATGGTCGTAGGAACCCGTTCAAGCACCCCGATGCTGGCGCTGGCGATCGTGGTCGTCCTCCCATTCTTCTATCGGTGGCGGCAATACACGCGCACCGTGAGCTGGGGAATCGTGGGCTTGCTCTTCGCCCTTCACCTGGCAATGAATGCACCCGTCTGGCACCTCGTTTCGCGCGTCGGCTTGGTTTCCGGTTCCACGGGGTGGCACCGGTATCACCTCATCGACGCCGCGATTCGGCACTTCACCGAATGGATGCTGATTGGCACACGCTACACGGGACACTGGGGCTATGGGTTGGAGGACGTGACGAACCAGTTCATCCTGGAAGCGGTGCATGGCGGGCTGATCACTCTCGTGTTGTTCTGCGCGATCCTGTTCACCGGGGCCAGGGCGGTCGTTCGTCTGTCGTTGCACTCCCAGGAGAAGGACGAGCCGTACCTGGCATGGTGCATCTTCGTGACGATTCTCGCCCACTGCGCATCATTCATCGGGGTGTCCTACTTTGGGCAGATCACCATGATATGGTACTTCCTGCTGGCCAGCGTGGGTTTGCTGTACGGGAAGGAGCACGCACCGCGGCGCGCACGACGGCCCGCCGTTGCGGCACAAGGTATGATGGAGGCTCGAATCGGGGGATGAACAGAACGGATGTAACCATCGTCATCGTGAGTTGGAACACGCGGGAGATCCTGCGTGACTGCCTGCGGTCCGTCTACGAGAACGCCGGACCGGTGGACTTCGATACCATTGTTGTCGACAATGCCTCGACGGATGGCTCGGTCGAGATGGTCAGGGCCGAATTCGCCCAGGTCCAGCTTATCGCGAACTCAGACAACCGGGGATTCGCCTCCGCCAACAACCAGGGGATTGCCGTGGCGACGGGGCGATATGTTCTGTTGCTGAACAGCGACACCATCGTGCTGGACGGCGCGATCGCGAAGACCGTGGCATTCGCCGATACCCATCCCGATGCGGCGGTCGTCGGCTGTCGCGTGTTGAATCCCGATCGCACGCTGCAGGCCAGTTGCTTCCTGTTCCCGTCCATCCTGAATATGCTGCTGTCGGCCACATACCTCTATAGACTCTTTCCGAGGAGCCGTTTCTTCGGGCGCGAGCGCATGACGTGGTGGGACAAGCGGGATGCCCGTGCGGTAGACGTGATCAGCGGTTGTTTCATGTTGGTCCGTCGCGAGGCGATCGAGCGGGTGGGCCCGATGGACGAAGGGTACTTCATGTACGCGGAAGAGACGGACTGGTGTTACCGTTTCCAAAGGGCCGGATGGAGCAATATGTACACGCCCGACGGCCAGATCATCCATCTTGGCGGCCAGAGCACGGCACGGGTCTCGGCTCCCATGACGGTGCAGTTGCGGCTGAGCATTCTCCGATTCATCCGCAAGCACAGGGGCCCGCTTGTCTATTGGGTCTGTTGTCTGCTGGTGTCGATATTCTTTCTGGTGCGCGTCCCCGTCTGGCTGTGTGTCTGGCTGTTCGTTGCCAGAAACCGGCAACTGGCCCGGGCCAAGGTGGCGGCCTATCTGCGAGGCGCGGGACGCGTGTTCCTGCCGGGTACACTGGCGACGAGAGGCAAATGACAATGCATACGACAACGACAATCGAGAAGAAGACCATGGTGACCGATCCGAGTGCCATCAATCCGGAGTCGACGGAGCGAATGACCTATGTGGTCGTGACGCCTGCCTACAACGAGCAAACGAACCTGCCCGCGACCATCAAAAGCATGGTTTCCCAGACGCACAGGCCTCAGGTATGGGTGATCGTGGACGACGATTCTTCGGATGATACGTGGAGCATCATCCAGGAGGTGAGCCGGGCGAATCCCTGGATTGTCGGCCTGCACCGTGAGAAGAAGGCTGCCGCCGGCACGGATGGGCTGCTGACCGCCTCCGAGGCGGCGGCGTTTCTGGAAGGCTATCAACTGGCGATCTCGCGGTTCCCGGGTGCGGGATGCGTCGTCAAACTCGATGCCGACCTCGAATTCCCGCCGGACTACTTTGCCGTACTGCTCGATGAGTTCCTGAAGAATCCCACGTTGGGGATCGCGGGGGGGGTGATCTACGAATACCGGGGAACGGAGCTCGTTCGGGAAACGGTGAGCAAGGCCCACGTGCGGGGCGCGACCAAGGTCTATCGCAGCGCATGCTATCAGGACATCCGAGGCGTGCGTCCGGTTTTTGGCTGGGACGTGATCGATGAGATTCTGGCTCGTTCTCAGGGTTGGAACGTGCACAGCTTCGACCATCTTCACCTGGTGCATCTGCGACGGACCGCCTCACGCGGCGGGCGATTCGCCGGCTGGGCCCGGAACGGGTACATGGCGTATTACATCGGCATGTCTCCCTTGCGGATGCTGACTCGGGCCCTGTCGCGTCTGCTCGCCACAGGGGACGTGGTGCAGTCGTCCGGTTTGTTCTGGGGGTACTTTTCGAATTGGCTCAGGCGGGCGAATCGGCTGCCGGATGCCGACATCCGTCGGCTCGTGCGGAAGCATCAGTGGGTGACTCTGCACGCGTATGTGAAATCTCCGAGTACAACCGCCCATCAAGGAGATCGAGAATGAGTGACGAGAGACAATTGCGCACGGCTATCATCGGGTGCGGCCTGATCGCCGCGGATCACGCCTCCACCATCAAGGCCCGCTGCGGCCCCGTGCAGTTTCATCTGTGCGACACGAATCCGGATGCCGCTCGGAAGCTCAGCGACAGGTATCAGTTGAATGCCGTGATACATACGGATGCTCGGGAAATGCTCCGACGGGAACGGTTCGACATCGTACACATCCTGACGCCGCCGGATTCGCACTATGAGCTGGCCCGGCTGGCTCTTGAGGCCGACGCGCATGTCTTTGTCGAGAAGCCGATGACACTGACTCTGGATGAGACTACGCGTCTGTACGAGTTCGCCGACAAGCGGCAGCGGCTGCTGTGCGTCGGACACAGCCTGCTCTATATGGACTGTGTGCGAAAGGCGCTGGAACTCATTCGGTCCGGCCGGATCGGGCGAGTTGTGGCGGCCCACTGTTTCTTCGGACACGCCGAGAAGCAGAAGACCATCCCGTATCGGGGCGTCAGCCACTGGGCGTATCGCCTGCCCGGCGGCCCTCTGATCAACCTCATCTCGCATCCCGCCAGTGTGCTCGTGGAACTGCTGGGTCGGCCCGGCAGGCTTGTGTACCTCACGCAACCTCGCAACATGATGCCCTACGGTTTCTCCGACCTTCTGGATGTGGCGTTCATGACCGACGCGGGCGTCGGGACGTTCACCGTCAGCATGGCGCACGGCAATGCCAGTCGCTATCTCAATATCGAGTGCGAAAAGGGCAGTATCTATATCGATCTGGCCCGGCAACTCATCACCGTCCGTGTGCCGCGAGGCAAACTGAGCGTGCTCTCGAAGGTGTTCGGGGGGATCGGGCAGGGGTGGGCCCTGATTGCCGGAACGATCGGAGTGACCTGCCGTGTCCTCATCGGGAAGTTGAAGCGCAACCCGGGTACCAGAGAACTGGTCCGGCGATTCTATCAAGCGGTGCGTTCCGGCGGCCAATCTCCGGTTGCCCGGGACAATGTGCTGGGTGTGGCCGAGATCGTGGATCAAGTGTTGATTGCCGGCGAGGCGTCCGGAACTGTCACTCGCCCACGTGCGGCGGTCGCCGTTTGACGGGTCGGACGGCGCAGACGGGTCCGGCAGGGAACGAATCCTGTCGCAGAAGAAGCGAACTATGTATCGAAGGTGACGCTATGAAGATACTTCTTACTGGGTACTCGGGGAACTTGGGCAAAGCGGTGGCGCCGCACCTGTTGGGTCAGGGCCATCAACTGCGTGTCCTGCTCCACGGCGCCGTGCTGAATCGCAGGGATCTGCCCCCCAACATGGAGATCATCTGGGGCAGTCTGGCGCAGCCTTCTATTGCGGACGAGATCACACGGGGCGTTGACGCCGTCGTGCACAGCGCATGGGACGGACGTGGTGCAGCGGACGGCTCGATGGAGCGCATGAACCTCGGCGGGACGATGCAACTCCTGGAAGCCGCCGAACGCAACGGAGTCGCAACGTTCATCCACATTTCCAGCGTCTCAGTCTACGGCTTGGACTGCTCCCTCTGGGCAAAGACGATCAATGAGGATCAGCCGTTCGTCGCGAAGGAGAATTCGCTGAATGCCTATCCCTGGACCAAGGTCATGATCGAGAACGAGTTGCAGAAGCGACAGGCCGGCCTGCGCATGAACCTGGCGATCATCCGGCCCGGCCTGCTCTTCAGTGAAAGCAAGGCTCCGGCCAAGAAGCTGATCGCGAGAAAGAGGAAATCCTATGGGCTGCTTGTTGGAAAGGCGAAGAACCACCTGCCGTATATTCACGTCGACGACGTGGCCGAGATGATCTCTCTGCTCCTGGCGAAGCCACCCAAGTACGCGGTGTACAATGCCGTACCGACCTCGCATTTGTCCGTGCGGGATTTCCTCAAACAGTGGGGGCGGCACGGAGGTCGCGAGATTGCCGTCATCCGGCTGGCTCCTGCCGTGCTGCGGATGATGAATCGGGGGGTCGGACAACTGAAGAAGGTTCTGGGCCGGCCGGGCGGGGCCGATGTCAACTACCAGATCATGACCGGGATTCGCGATATTCACTATAGTGCGGACAAGGCGGTGAGGGAACTTGGCTGGATGGACCGCCGTACGGAGGAGATCATCTCCCATGGGGCCTCGTGACACGGGACAAGGCGTCGGACGCCGGTGTAATGCGCTATTTCTTCGGATTGGACGGTGACGGTTATGGGATCTGATTTGCGGATTGCCCTGGTCGCTTCTTCGGGAGGACATCTCAGCCAGTTGCTCAAGCTCGGCGACGCGTGGCAGGGACGTGACGTGTTCTACGTCGTCACGACGGATGTGGTGAAGAGGAAGCTCGGAGAAGGCAAACGAGTCTACGTGGCGGGTGAGTGCAACCGGGAGCATCCCTTGCGGGTCATGAAGTCCTTGTGGCGTTGTCTCGATGCAATCCGTCGGGAAAGACCTGCGGTTGTGCTTAGCACGGGCGCTGCGATCGGCTGTCTTTGCTGCTTCATCGGTCGGCTGTTCGGCGCCAAGGTGATCTGGGTGGACAGCATCACCAATGTGGAGCACATGTCCCTTTCCGGACGCATGGTCCGGCATATTGCGAACTTATGCATCGTTCAATGGCCCGAACTGGTGCAGACGTATCCTGGCGCGGAATACATGGGCAACATCATATAATCGGCGTCATTTCGAATTGCAGGGCAACCTATGATCTTTCTGACAGTCGGGACACAGTTCCCCTTCGATCGGCTGGTGAAGACGGTGGACGACCTTGTCGCGAGCGGAGTCATCGAGGAAGAGGTATTCTCGCAGGTGGGGGACGACGCGTACCAGCCGCGGAGCTTCAAAGCCGTGGCGTCGCTGGACAAGAAGGCGTTCGACGAGTGCATCCACAAGGCCTCCGCGATCATCAGCCACGCGGGAATGGGCACGATCACGATGGCGCTCGACACGGGCAAGCCTCTCCTCGCCATGCCTCGACTGAAGCGATACGGAGAAGTCGTCAACGATCATCAAGTGGCCATCGCCCGTAAATTCGAGCAACTGGGCCATCTGTTGGTGGCCTACGGGCCCGAGGAACTCGCCGGCAAGGTGAAGCTGCTGAACGGGTTCAAGCCGAGGCCAAGACAGGTCCAGCCGGAGGCGGTCGCCAGGAGGATTGCGGAGTTCCTGGATGGGCTGTCTGTGGGGTCTGCATCGTAGTTCTCGGGATCGTACCGCGGGGAGAGTGATGTTCTCACGTTTCAGGGTGATGTGGGCGGTTGAGCCGGCGGGGGGGGCGACATGAGACTGTGCGTCATCGGAGTGGGGTACGTCGGCCTCGTGAGCGCCGCCTGTCTGGCGAAGGAAGGTCACACCGTCGTCGGTGTGGACTCCAACCGGGCGAAGGTGGATATGATCAATAGCGGGGTCTCGCCGATTGTCGAGGCGGGAACCCACGAACTGATCCGCGAGACCGTGGCGAGAGGGGCTTTGCGGGCCACGCTGGACGTCGAGGAGGGGGTGGCGGCATCGGAGCTGACGCTGATCTGCGTGGGTACGCCGGGGCAGGCCAACGGCAGTCCGGATCTGAAGTATGTGCGGAAGGTCTGTGCGGAGATCGGCGCCGCGCTGCGTCGTAGCGGCGGGTTCCACGTTGTGGTGTGTCGCAGCACCGTGTTGCCCGGGACGATGCGGAGCGTCGTGATTCCGCTTCTGGAAGAGCACTCGGGCAAGAAGGCGGGCCGCGATTTCGGGGTGTGCAACAATCCCGAATTCCTGCGGGAAGGAACCGCGGTTCACGACTTCCATCATCCGCCCAAGACGGTCATCGGCCAGACCGAGCCCGCCGGCGGAGACCGGGTCGCTTCTCTGTATGCCATGCTTGAGGCTCCTGTGTTCCGCACGTCGATCGAGGTTGCCGAGATGGTCAAGTACGTGGACAACGCCTGGCACGCACTGAAGGTCGATTTCGCCAACGAGGTCGGGGATCTGTGCCGGGCTCTGGCGATCGACAGCCATGCGGTCATGGACATCTTCTGCAGGGACACGAAGCTCAATCTTTCCAGTTGCTATCTGAAGCCGGGCTTCGCATTCGGCGGGTCGTGCCTGCCCAAGGACGTCCGGGCGCTGGCCCACAAGGCCCGCACGATGGATCTGGATCTGCCGGTCCTGAACGCCATCGTGCCGAGCAATCAGATGCAGATCGAGACCGCGTTGCGGATGATCACCGATCCGGGCAAGAAGAAGATCGGCATTCTCGGTTTCAGTTTCAAAGCGGGCACGGACGATCTTCGCGAGAGCCCGATGGTCGATGTGATCGAGCGGTTGCTGGGCAAGGGGTACGATCTCCGGGTGTACGACCGGAACGTCAATATGGCGAGACTGATCGGCGCCAATAGAGATTATCTCCTGAATCACGTTCCCCACATTTCGAATCTCATGGTGGAGAGCCTGGACGAGGTCCTCGACCATGGGGAAGTGATCGTGGTCGGCAGCAAGGCGACAGAGTTCGAAGGCCTTGTGGAGCGACTGAGGGACGATCAGGTTGTGGTGGACCTGGTCCGCATCGCGCCGCTGACCACTCGGGAAGGGAAGTACCATGGCATCTGCTGGTAGGTCCGGCCGGGGTGCGACCGGCGCAGCGAGTTTGTCATCGTCTGCCGATGGACTCGTCCGGTGCGAAGGTCTCTTCATCCAGGAGGCGGCATGAGACTGTGCGTCGTCGGGGTCGGGTACGTCGGCTTGGTGAGCGGGGCTTGTCTTGCCGAGGCCGGGAACCATGTGATCTGTGTCGATAGCGACGCCCGCAAGATCGAGTCTCTGCGCCAGGGTGTGATCCCTATCTACGAGCGAGGTCTGGAGGAGATCGTCCGGAGCACCGCGAAATCGGGGCGCCTCCAGTTCACGACGGACCTGGCCGACGGCGTAGGTCGTTCGGAGATTATCATCCTGGCGGTGGGCACGCCGATGGCGCCGGATGGTTCTGCGGATCTGCACGGGGTCCATGCCGCGGCGAGCGAGTTGGCTGCGCACGTGAAGGAATACCGGGTCATCGTCATGAAGAGCACGGTCCCCGTCGGGACCCACGAGACCCTCAGCCGGATCATCGGATCTCGTGCGAGCGGCCCCTTCGACTATGTGAGCAACCCGGAGTTCCTCAAGGAGGGAGCGGCCGTCGAGGATTTTATGAGGCCGGACCGGATCATTATCGGAACCACCAGCCAGCGGGCGCGGGACATCATGGCGGAACTCTATAAGCCCTTCATGCGAAAGAGCAAGCGGGTGATCTTCATGGATCCGGCGTCGGCCGAGATGGCCAAGTACGCCGCCAACGGCATGCTGGCCACGCGGATCTCGTTCATGAACGAGATCTCCATGCTCTGCGAGCAAATGGGCGCCGATGTGGAGCTGGTCCGCCAGGGGCTTGGCTCGGACAGCCGAATCGGGTCGGCGTTTCTGTTCCCGGGCGTTGGCTTTGGGGGCAGTTGTTTTCCCAAAGATATCCACGCCCTGATCCACATGGGCCAGGCGCGGGGCGTCGGAATGCCGTTGGCCGACGCCGTCTGGCGGGTGAACCAGGCAGCCCGGGACCATTTTGCCGAGCGTGTGATTCAGTACTTCAACGACAGGCGTTCGGATCGCGCCCTGGCCGTATGGGGACTGGCGTTCAAAGCGAATACGGACGACATTCGGGAATCCCCGGCGGTCTACTGCGTTCGGAAGTTCATGGATTCCGGAATGCGGGTTCGGGCCTACGACCCGCAGGCGGGTCCGGCGGCGGCCGCGGTGCTGAAAGGCGCATTCGAGCTGCATCAAGACGCATATGCAATGCTTGAGAAGTGCGATGCTCTGGTCGTCCTGACGGACTGGCCGGAGTTCCGGACGCCGGACTTCGAGGCGATCCGCAACCGGCTCAGGAGCCCCGTCCTTTTTGACGGAAGGAATCTCTACGATCCTGAGCATATGTCGCGGGCGGGGTTCGAGTACTTCGCCGTGGGTCGGCAGGCGTCTTCTCCGCAGCGGGTGAACCATCCCGCTGGCGCGGATCATCGCGAGACCGTCTGAAATGGAAATGGAGATTATGTTCGCGGCCCGACCGGCCGATGATACGGACGTGCGCTCACCGGTCAAGTGCTTATGCGGACGTTCTTTGCCGCGGGCCGCGAGCGGTCGGTGAACGCTGCTGACAATGATGAAATTCAGTGGAATCCCGTGTGTTGTGGTGTTAGGATATGCCCCGCATTCATGCGTATGCCGGTCGCGCCCGCAGAGTATCTCGGGCTTGGCACAGGGCTGCAGTTACAGGGGATTCTCGGACTTGCCGAATGGGGCGTCCGGATGCGGGCGTCTCGCGGGCTGGGTCTGGGAAGTCCTCTGTGCGGTCGTGGTCGGCGGACATGGCTGCGCCGGGGGTGGATGGCAACAGAGATTATTCCGTACGATGGAATTGGCCGGTTCCTCCATGCCGGGGCTCGGACGACTGAGACGGCATAGGGGACGGCGGGTGGGATCAACAGGAACAGATGACCGATAAGAGCACATTGCAGGGACCTGCTATCCGCACGATAGTGCTCGTGGGCGGGCGGGACTTCGGGCGATGCCCGTTGGCTGCGCGTCTGCCGGCCGCATTGTGGCCGATCGGGGACAGGCCCGCCCTCGTGCGACTGCTGGATCATCTTGCGAAGGAGGGGATCGCTCGCGCGACCGTCTGCTGCGAGGCTTCGCTGGCGGAGGACGTGGCGTCCGTCTGCCGGGACAGTCGCCTGGCGGTGACCGTGATGCCTGAAGAACTCATCAGTGGGACGGGAGGTTGCCTTCGCGACGCGGCCTCCTCCGATCCGGGGGACCTGATCCTGGTGTTTTCCGCCAGCATGGCGGCGGCGCCTCCTGTTGGGACTCTGATCGACGCGCACCGATCCGGGGGCGCCGATATGACCGTGGTCTTCAACCCGGGACGGCCGGACGGTGAATCGCCCGGTCCCTCGGCGGAGATATTCCTTTGCGGACCGCAGGTGTTGGGCCACATTCCTGCCGGCGGGTACTCCGACATCAAGGAAGGAGTGATCCCGGCGGTTCTGCGCGCGGGCGGGGTGATCCGTCCGCATGTGCTTGACCGGTCGGTCGGTAACTTTCGGGATCGCAGGGGATACATTGAGGCTGTCGAGATGCTCCTCGACAGGGGAGAGTCTGACGGCCTGAGTACCGGGGTCTGCGAGAAGTCGCAGGGAGGTCCGGTGTTCAAAGGCGTCGATGTCTTCGTGCATCCGGATGCCCGGATATGCGGGCCAGTTCTGATCGGGGACCATGCCAAGGTCCGGGAGGGTGTCGTCGTGATCGGTCCTGCCATCATCGGACGTGACGTCGTCGTGGGCGAGAACAGCGCCGTGGTCCGAAGCGCGTTGTGGGCGGGGGCTCTTGTGGGCAACCGCTGCGAGATTCGCGAGTCGATTCTGGATTACCATGCGAGCGTGTCGGATAGTGCGGCGGTCGTCGGCCGCACCGTGTCTGCTGCGATCTCGGAGGGCTCGCAAGAGAGCGGAACACCGTTGGCGCGGGGCTCTGCGGGCAGAATCGGCGAACTCGTGAGGTCGTATCTCGACCGCTGGGTGGGCGGATCGACCGGCGGAGCGGGATTCCCGCAGAGGGACACGACAGCGATTCCTGGAGGCCTGGTCGTCCTCATGGCACTGCTGTGGTCTTACTGGCCTACGGTTTCCGAGATGATCCAGGTGTGGCGCAGGAGCGACGAGTACTCCTCGGGCATGCTCGTTCCCCTCTTGGCGGTGTACGTGATCTGGTCACGTCGCGAGGAGATCGGTTCCGCGGAGCTTCGCCCGGCGTTGCTCTGGGGCGTCATCGCGCTGCTTTTCGCTCAGATGTGCCGGGGGTTCGGGCTGTACTACATGTATCAGTCCGGCGAACGATTGTCCCTGATCCTGTCGGCTACTGCCTTGGTGCTGTTGATGACGGGCTGGCAGTACCTGAGGAAACTGTGGCCGGTGCTGCTGTTCCTGTGCCTGATGCTGCCCTGGCCGAACCGGGTCCAGGCGGCGATCTCGCTGCCGTTGCAGCGATGGTCGACGAGCTCCGCCGTGTTCTGCCTGGAACTCGGGGGCTGGGAAATCGTGCGAAGCGGCAACACGATCGAAATCGAAGGGGTTCCCCTCTTCGTCGCGGAAGCGTGCAACGGCCTGCGGATGATTACCGCTTTTTTCGTGATCAGCGGACTGGTTGTGCTGCTGACGCGCCGCTCGTGGTGGGAGAAACTGATTGTCTTGCTGTCCAGCGTCCCGATCGCATTGCTGTGCAACACCGTGCGACTGGTCGTAACGGCCATGCTCTATACCGTGATCGAGAACGAGACAGGGAGGAAGTGGATTCATGATTGGGATGGTTACGCCATGATGCCTCTGGCGCTGGCGATGGTGGTGGGGGAACTGTGGCTGCTGTTGCGGCTCACGACGCCTCCGACGGAACTCGAGCCGGCCATTATTTCCCGGCGACAACCTCAGCAGGTACCGCACCCTTAAGCAGTTGGGAGAATAGACTTATGAACAACCTGGAGAAGTATCTGGATCAGGTGATCGAGCAAAGGCCGACCGTCCTCGAGCCGCCGACCGAGGTCCAGGAACCGCCAACGACGAACGTGCTGGAGAGCGTGCGCAAGCGATGGCCGATCATATTGGCCACGGTGATCGTGATCTGTGCGGTGGGACTGCCTGCGGTGTGGTTCCTTGTCGAGCCGCTGTACGTTGTGCAGGGCGCCGTGAAGATCAAGCAGACCGTCTCGAGCATGTTGACGGGCGAAGCGCTGACCGGCGAAGTCTCGAACTACGCGTGGTTCGTCAACACAGAGGCTCACAACATGATGAACAACAGTGATGCCCTCGCCAAGGTCCTTGACGACCTGGTGCCGCGCAAGCTTGCCTTCTTCAGTGGGGAACCCGCGAATCGCATCGAGTCGCTCCTTGCGAGGATTCTCCCGCGATCCCGGAATGTCATGCCGCAGGAGATTCTGAGGGAGGCGATCTCCAACAAGACGATCTCCGCGGCGCAGCTTCCCAATACGGAGTTCCTCGCCGTGACGATGAGGAGCGCCAACAAGGAGGAAGCCCGGACCATCGTCGATTCGTTCGTGCGCAACTACATCGCGCAGTTCAAATTGGCCTCCAGCTCGGCGGAGAATGATCTCGTCGAGAGGTTGAGAGTTCAGCGGACGGAGCTTCAGAGGAAGATCGACGTCGAGGTCCAGATGCAGAGGGACAAAGGGATCGAAAGCCCAACGGCCGTGTTCGATCCCAACGAGAGGCTGACGCAGCAGTTGGTGATGAATCGTCTGAGCGTCCTGCAGAATGAATTGGTGCGGCTTGAGGTCCAGAGGGTCAGGCTGGAAGGGGACATCCTCGAGCCTGACCCCAACGATCGACTCGACGTGATGTCCGAACAGTTCCTTGCCGCGCGCTCCGCCTACGTCAACGAAGATCCCAGCTTCAAGGAGCTGACCACCAATGTGGTCCAGATGGAGCGGGATGTGATCGTTGCCGAGCAGACACAGACGGCCGCCTATCCGGCCCTCCAGCAGAGGAAAGAGGTGCTCAAGGCACTGAAGACGCGACTCGATGAGCGGAAGGCCGACCTGGAAAAGGAGTTCGAGACCCGTTGGCAGAATCGGCTGGACGAAATTACCGCGATGCGAACGACGCGGGCGCCGGAGCTGCGCAAGGCGATCAAGGATCGCATCGTCCAGGTCCAGCTCATGCTGGATGAGGAGAACAAGAATCTAAAGAGAGAGGCGCAGAACAAGCTGGAGATGCGGACTTCCGAGGACAATCTGAGGCAGAACAGACAGATGCTCGACATCCTGGGCGCTCGCATCGCGCAACTCGAGCTGGAGCAGGACCGTCGGCCGCGGGTCGAGCAACAGGTCCTTGCCTCGGTCGTGTCCGAGGAAGACAAACGTCTCAAGCTGGTGGGCGTGACCGTGTTCGGCGCCCTGGCATGCGGGGTGGGATTGGCTCTGTTGCGGGACAAGATGGATAAGACCCTGCAAACGCCGGCGGACATCACGCGGCAGACCGATCTTCCGATTCTCGGGACTACGACGAGTTCCCGGACGATCAAACCCGCCCTGTTCGCCGAACAGATCGCGGGCGACTACCAGACGATCCGGACAAACCTGGGATTGTTGTACAACGGCGGTATGCCCAAGAGACTGGTCATCAGCAGCGCCGGCATGCGGGAAGGAAAGACGACGTTTGCCGTCAACCTGGCGACGAGCCTCGCCAAGTCCGGCAAGAAGGTGCTGTTGATCGATGGGGACCTGCGCAAGCCCGACATCGGACACATGCTCAATGTCCTGAACAACGAAGGCGGGCTGCAGAACGTTCTGCTGGGAGAGGACCCCTCCGGGATCGTGTGCGTGCTGCCGACGAGCGGCCTGCACGTGCTGGCCGCCAACCCGCGGTATCTCGGCGACGCGTACGAGTTGCTGACCTCGTCCACCGCGGCCGGGCAGATGGAGAGACTGGCACGCGAATACGACCACCTGATCGTGGACAGCCCGCCGACGCTCGCCTTCCCGGATGCCCTCGTGTGGGCCAAGCTCACCGATGCGGTTATCCTGGTCAGCTTTGCGGGGCAGACGACGGCCCCCGAGCTCAAGGAGGCCAAGGAGCGATTCGCTCGGATCCGGGCACGTATTCTGGGAGCCGTTCTCAGCAACGTCCCCGTCGACCAGGGCCTGTACCGCTATTCCTATACATATCGATCCCGGGGTCCGCAGCCGAGCCGCAAGGGCGGCAAGCCGAAGAAGATGCTGCTGTCGCCCGGCGGCCAGACCGACGGAGAACATCCGCCTGAGGCATGAGCCTGGCGGACAAGCGCCTGATGGGAGCGCAATTCGATTTGACTATGCACTGGATCGTCGTTCGAGAGCACGGAGGCAGCAACGCCGGCGGCAGAGAGAATCTGCTGCGGTACGCTCTGTCCACGAATCCTCTGAACCGAGCGCTTCTGGAGGGAGTGGACCACCTCTGGCGCTGCGGCGGGAGCGCACGGTGCAGCGATACAGCCGGCTGGGCGAGTCCGGGGGGTCCCCAATGGGTCCTCCCCGGCGCATGGTGTGCGGATCTGCCTGTTGACAGCCCATCGAGGGTGTCCCACGACGATTTTCTGTCGGGCAGCTTCCAGGGATCTGAGGGGCAGGTCAGTGACCCGTGGATTGTCGTTACGGATGGGCGTTTCGCAACGTGCCTGAACCATGAACTGCTGACCTATGTGACGTCGGCTGTGGACGCGGATGTGATTGCCGTGAATGCGGCCTCCGATCTGCTCGCCTATCGCGAACGCGTCCGCCTCACGCCGGGTAACGAGTTGGTCGGTTTTCGGCGTCTGTTCGCGGATTCTGCCGTGCGGACACCGATGCCGACGCGATGGCCTCACCATCTTCTGGTCCGACCCCGGGTGTTTGAGACGGCGGTCAGGCCGAATCTCCTCGGCTCTTTCGACGTGCTGGTTGACCGATGCCGGGCACAGGGCGTGCGGATACAGGCGGTGGACGTTGCCGGATCGGCCCTGGACCTGGAGTCCGACGAGGGAATGCTCGCCGTGTGCCGGACGGGCCTCTGTTCTCCGTCTCCCCAGGGAGATTCTCGCCATACGGGAGCACGCGGCGCAGCAGCTCGCCAGGAGGATGGCCGTGCTTGCGATTCGCACCGGTTCATCGGTCCGGTGATTCTTGGGGAACAGGTGATTGTCGAGCCTGGCGCGGTCATTGTGGGACCCGCGGTCCTTTGCGACGGCAGTGTCGTCGGACGCGGCGCCGTGGTGGATTCCTCCATTGTGGGGGCTCGTGTTTCCGTGGATCCCGGTCGGGTGGTCCGGAGTCGTTTGTTCGTGAGGCCGGGACCAGGTTGGACCGAGGGGCACGACGCGAAAGAGGGCAAACGCGAATACACGCGGGAACATGTGTGCGCTCGTCCGGAAAGCACGTTCCGGCCCTGGCCGAAGCTCTCTTATGCACGGGGTTTCAAGAGAGCGACGGACGTGCTGGCGGCGCTGGTTGTGCTGATTCTTTTCGCCCCCGTGTTCCCTGTGCTTGCCTTGGCCGTGCGCATGAGCTCTCCGGGGTCGGTCTTCTTCAAGGACAAGCGGCAGGGATTCCACGGCATCCTGTTCGACTGCATCAAGTTCCGCACGATGCGGCAGGGCGCCGACAAGATCCAGGAGAAACTGCGGTTCGTCTGCGAGGTGGACGGTCCCCAATTCAAGATGGCGGACGATCCTCGCATCACCGCGGTCGGTCGATTCCTCCGGGAAACCTATCTGGACGAGATCCCGCAGTTTTTCAATGTGCTCTGCGGCCAGATGAGCGTGGTGGGTCCCAGGCCATCGCCGGAATCGGAGAACACGCTGTGTCCTTCGTGGCGTGACGCGAGGCTTTCCGTGCGGCCGGGCATCACCGGCCTGTGGCAGGTTCGTCGGACCCGCGCCGAACACAAGGACTTCCAGGAGTGGATTCACTTCGATACGCAATACGTTCGGGACCTCTCGCCGGGACTGGATCTGTGGATCTGCTGGCGGACGTTCCGAAGGATGGTGGAGAACTTCGTGAGTCAGTTCTGAGAGGAAGACGCGAGCATCCTGGCGGATTCGCGTCCTTGTTCGTCTCATCCTGAACACAGACCCTCTCGGCAGCCACGCGAATACCTCCTATAGCAGTAGGAAAGGGCGGTTCAATGGCAACGAGATACTTCAACTGGAAACTGGCGATCGTTCTGGTCGTGGCGGCGGCGGTCTTTATTGTGGCGGCCGTCACGCTGCACCGCTGGCAGAAGACCACGCGGGCCGAACAGGCCCTGACGCGAGCGGAAAAAGCCTATGCCGAGAAGAACTGGGATGAAGCAGCGGATCAATTCGGCCGCCATCTGACGGTCGACGGCAAGGACACCGGATCGCTGATCAAGTACGCCGAGGCCCAGATGAAGAGACGCCCGATCCTCGGGGGGAACGTTCAGCTTGCCATCCAGGCCTATCGGGCGGTGCTTCGTGACCACCCGGATGACATCGAAACGGCGAAGCGCCTCATCGAGGTTTACCTGAACCCGCGAATGATCAGCCTGTCCGGCATCGGCGAGGCCAAGCTGATCGCGGAACGCCATCTCGCAATACGAGATGATCCGGCCCTGCGTCGTATGCTCGCACAGACGCTGTGGTACCAGAAGGAGTACGACGCGGCTGTGGCAGAACTCAAGAAGGTCATCGAGACGGACCCGTGCGAGGTCGAGGCCTTTGAATTCATGGGTCGGATTGCCGAGGACCGACCCGAGATCGCGAGTGACCCCGGGAAATGGTTCGACGACGCGATTTCGAAGAACCCCGATTCGGCGCTGGCCTACGCCATCCGAGCGGCATACCATCTGCGGCATAACGACAAAAGCCAGGCCATAGCCGATCTGGCGCACGCAACGGCGTGTGATCTGTCCGATACCTCCGTGCGGCTTCGCGTGATCGCTGAGTTCATCAACGCCGGCGATTGGGAGAAGGCAAAGGAACAGCTTGAAGCCCTGAAGGCGACCAGTCCGGGCGAACTCGGCCTTTGGGTCGCCTGGGCCAATCTGGCCATGAAACGCGCCGACAAGGAGGGGATGCGCACGGTTGCCGAAGAGGGCATGAAGGCGTTGGGAGCGGAGGCATGGGATTTCATGCCTGTAGCCGCGCGTCTGCTGATTTTCTCCAGCGAGGTAGTGAAGAAGGAGGACGGCAGTCATGAGCTTTCCGACCAGGCCAAGATCGACGAGTATCTGTCGCAGATGCGAAACAAGGAAATAGAATTGCCCGCCGTCGCCTATCTCCAAGGGCTGGCGGCCGAGAAACAGGGTCGTCTCTCGGAGGCCGTGACGCACTGGCAACGAGCGGTCTCCTTGCCGGGCGCTGACTCGCAGACGCTCCAGGTAGCGTACAAGGGACTGGTGTCCGCATTTTCCCGCCTGGGCGACTACCGGTCGGCAATCAGTCAGCTTCAAATCCTGCTATCCAAGTATCCCCAGGATGTTCTCAGTCAACTGGAACTCGCGCGATTGTACGCTCAGGTGAAGAACTGGCCCAAGGCGCTGGAGGAGGCGCGCCGGCTCCAGGAATCGGCGGACAAGGATCCCCGTGTGGTGTTGGAAGCGAGATTGCTGGGGCTCCGCGCACAAGCCTACATACTGGCCGGTGGTGGTGCCGCGGATGCGAAGCAGTCTGCCTGGCGGGAACTCGAAAGCCAGGCCGAGAAACTCGACAAGGATACGAATGGCGACCTGGCAGTGAGGTTTCTAAGGGTCCAGATCCTGCTCATGCAGACGAAAGTCGCCGAGGCGGACACGCTGCTCACGGAACTCGAGGGCCAGTATCCCTCCGATTTGCGACTCATGCTGTTTCGAGCGCAGCTTTGCGAGAGCCAGGAGAAAGAGGCCGACGCCAGGGCGAAGTACCAGGAGGCGATCGCCAAGTTCCCACAGGCTTTGGATCCGGTACAGGCACTCGCGGTCTTCCTGGATCGACGAGGCCAAAAGCAGGAATGCGAGACGGTGGTGAAAGATGCTTTTGCCAGAATCCAGGAACCGCAGACCCGCCGGGACGCTGGTCTGTTGCTGGCCGAACTCTATTTCCGATGGCAACAGGGCGAGAAACGCTATCTATGGCTTACGGATCTGGCAGCGCAATACCCCAACGACATCCAGTGTATGCGGCTGCTGTTGACCTGTGAATCGGTCAGGCAGGATGAGGCCAAATCCCGGCAGATCATCGCCAGGATCAAGGAGTCGGAAGGCGAGCAAGGCCCGTTGTGGCGGTACGAGCAGGCGAGTCTGCTCATGCGCAGTAAGGACCCAGGCTGGCAAGAGGCCGTCGAAAAGGCCCGCGAGGGGAATCCCGCCGGGCTTCGCGCTCTGCCTGCCTATCTCCAGGTCACCAAGCTCCTGCAGGAAGCCTTGTCGGCGAATCCGGAGGACTTGGCGAGCCGGCTGCTTCTTGCGGAAGTCTACGAACTGGCCGGGGAGCAGCAATTGGCCCTGACCATGTACCGTGAGGCCTATAGTCGAGCACCGAGCAACTCCCAGGTCCTGGTGCGTCTGATCAGCCTGCTTCATCAGGTTGGCGGGTTCGCCGAAGCCCAGAAGTACCTGGACAAGGCCGACGAGCAGGATCTTCTCAACCCGGCGTTGCAGCGGCTGCAAGTGGATAACGATCTCAGTCACGATGATCTGGACTCGGCCGTGGGCACGCTGCAACAGCTCCTCGAACGGGACCCGAACGACGCCGGGCTCAAGCTGTCCTATGCACGTGTTCTCATCCTTCGCAACGAGTTCACGCAGGCCGAGGCCATCCTGACGGATCTGATGGCGAAGTTGCCGGAGTCGAAGCCGTCGGAATTGATGCTTGTGGCCCGCACGCAGGTTCGCCTCTACGCCAGGCAGGGGAACATGGACAAGGCGCTGCAGATCTGCAATGAGATGGTTGACAAGCTGCACGATGCGACTGCGCATATGCTGCGTGCGGACGTGTACCTTGCCTTGAAGGAAAACGACAAAGCTCTCCAGGATCTTGGGCAGGCCATCCTGTTGGAGCCCAAGAATGTGGATACCTGGCAGAAGCGTGCCAGAGTCCACAGTTCTCTGCGCCGGGTGCCGGAGGCTGTCTCGGACGTCCGACAGGCGATGACACTGGTGTCGGAAGAACCGCCGGCTCAGAAGCTGCCGGTGCAGAAACTGGCGGCGCAGGTGTTCCTTGCCTCCGGCAAGCAATCGCTCTGGAACGAGGCGGACGGCATCCTTGCCGAGGCCATGGCGGGGCAGCAGGAGAAGAATGACCCCGAACTGGGCGTTCTGAAGGCGGAGATCCTGGTGGCGCGGGGCACAGGCCCGGCCATTGAGGAGGCGCGGACCCTCCTGCGACAGGTCACAAGCGATCATCCGGAATACGCGGATGCCTGGAAACTGGCCACCCGGCTCGAACTGGGGCAGGAGGAACTCGGTCGGGCATTGGACATTGCCTCGCGGGGTCTGGCCCATAACGACAACGACAAAGACCTGCTCCTGCTCAAGGCGATTGCGGAAAAGAGGCTCTCGCCGTCTGTGGCGGCCATGACGACTCTGCGTGGACTGGCCGAGGCGTATCCGGACGATGTCGGGATCTTCATCGAATGGGCCGATGCCTATGCCCGCGCGGAGCATCCGGAGAAAGCCGTGGCGCTGCTGGAGGAGAAGCTTCCGAGCTTCACGGGAACGGCGTACCGACGCTGTGAGATCGCCTTGGCGGCCGCTCTGTACAGCAACGCACAGGAGGATAAGGCTCTGCCGCTTTTTGACAGGCTCATCACCGCCGATCCAAACGATCCGGTCCCGGTGATGACCCTGGCGGGGTTGCTCCGAAAGCAGGCAAGATGGACCGAGGTCAACCAACTGGTGAATCGCTGGCGGACCATGAATCCGAAGGATGCAGAGACGGCGACCAGTGTCGCCCGGCTCCTGGCGGGCAGCGGGGACAAGGCCGCTCTTCAGATGGCCGAGGATCAGTTGCGAATGATTCTGGAGGTGAACCCTGAGTCGGTGCCCACCCTGGTCTTGCTGTCTATGATGATGCAGGATGCCGGGCGAGACGAGGAGGCCACCACGCTGAACCGTCGAATCCTGGATTTGGACCCGAACAATGTGATCGCCATCAACAACCTGGCCTGGATTCTGTGCGAGCGACCCTCGCCATCCCCGGCAATGCTCAAGGAGGCGCTGGCCCTGGCCGACCGGGGGCTCACGCTCATGGTAGATTACATGGACCTCCTGGACACACGAGGCGTGATCCACTACCGCTCCGGCAATCTGGATCAGGCGATCAAGGACTTCACCCGGTGCATCGAGCTGTTTCCCAAGGATTCGCCGCAATCGGCGGCCGTGCATTTCCACCTCGCTCGAACGCTCGCCGACCTGAATCGCAGGAGCGAGGCGGTCGATCACCTCAGGCAGGCTCTGATTCTCAATCGCAAGAACGTTCAACTGGCCCAAGAGCATGCCGGCGAGGGACGCAAGACGCACGCCATCAAGGTGCTCAGGGATGCCCTGGCGGTCGAGGAGGAGATGGAAGAGCTGAAGACCCGTTTCACGCCGGAGGACTTCGCGGGAATCAGGGAAACAGACGATTGGACGAGGGCGAGACTCGATCTCGAACAATTGCAGAAGGGCCGTTAGAGATGGCGCAATCGGACAAGCCGTTCAGCGATGGGTTCGCACGGACCGAGAGGCCGGATCGAGGGCGATCCTTGATGCTGCTCGATCGTACGCACTGGCTCTACCTGTCCCGTCGTTATGAGCTGACGCCGCGAGAGGTGCAGATCGCCGAGTTGATCTGTCAGGGGTTACGGCAGGGCAGCATCGCGCGGCAGCTCCGCATCCAGCCCGGGACGGTGAAGACCCATATCCGCAACATCTATCGCAAGGTGAAGGTCAGGAACCAGATGAATATGTTGCTGAAGTTTGTCAGCGAGGCGCGAGGGGCCTCGGAGGATCCAAACTGTCCGTGACCCGCCATCGGGTGACGGAGAGCAAAAACCGTTCACAAGACTGTTGTTGAGAAGACACGACCTCTGTCCCGCGGGCCGGCGAAATCCCGCGAGACAGAGGTTTCTTTTTTGTCCCAACCCGCCGCACAGGCTACAATCGGGGCAAGGAGGTTTGCCTTGGGCACCGAAAAACGCAATTTCGACAAAGAAGCGGCCGCGTGGGACGAGAACCCCGCCCGGGTCCGCCTGGCGAACAACGTGGCCGACGCCATATCCCGGCACATGGCGTTGTCCGCCGACATGGAAGTCCTGGATTTCGGCTGCGGCACGGGGCTTCTCACCCTGCGTCTGGCCCCCCTCGTGAGGTCCATTACCGGCGTAGACAGTTCGCAGGGGATGTTGGATGTGCTGGCCGCCAAGGTCGCCAGGCAGAACCTGTCCAACGTCAAGACATTGCATCTCGATCTGGACAGAGGGGACGCCTTGCCCGGCTCCTACGATCTGATCGTCAGCAGCATGACGCTCCATCACATTCAGAAGGTCGATTCGCTTCTCGATCAGTTCTACAGGGCCCTCTCGTCCTCCGGCTGCCTGTGCATCGCAGACCTGGATTCGGACGACGGACAGTTCCACAGCGACAATCAGGGCGTCTTTCACTTCGGTTTCGACCGTCCAACGCTGCGCCATGCTTTCACGGAGGCAGGGTTCCACGATGTCCACGACGCGACGGCGGCGGAGGTGACCAAGCCGGCCCGTGACGGCGAGTTGCGGCGTTTCACCGTGTTCCTCATGACCGGCGACAAGAGAGGCAGAGGATAACGCGATGATTGTCCAAGCGATGAAGGAATACGTGGCGGGCGAGTGCAACAGCAGCAGGAATGCGTTCAGTCCGGCGTTCTTCGACGAGCACTTGTCGGTCGTGGTCGGGTATGCCAGACAATTGGCGGAGGTTCTCGGGGCCGACCTGGAGATCGTCGAGCTGGCAGGCTGGCTGCACGACGTTTCCGCCATTCAAGATTTCGCGGCCCTGCCGAAGCATCCCGCCCTGAGCGCGGAGATCGCCCGAAGGATGTTGCTGGAGCGAGATTACCCCTCCGAACGGATCGAGCGTGTGGCGAAGTGCATCGCATCGCACTCTGCGCCGGTGCAGATCGGAGACGGACCGGTGGAGGACGTGTGTTTGTCAAACGCCGACGCGATGTCGCAGATCGTCAAGCCCGCCTATTGGTCCTACTATGTGTTTCGGGTCCGCCAGTTCGGGTTTGTCGAAGGCCGGGACTGGCTCCGGCAACGGGTGGAGAGTCACTGGGCCGCCCTGATCCCGCAGGCCAAGGCTATCGTCGAGAAACAGTACTGCCAGGTGAAAGAAGTGCTGAGACTGTAACGGATACGTCAACACGCTGAGCTTGCCGTGTTCCGGATGACAGCCTCCCAGCGGAAACCCTTGGTGGTTTTGTTCGCTGACCCGATTG
Organism: Phycisphaerales bacterium; assembly: GCA_039683175.1. GTDB lineage: Bacteria > Planctomycetota > Phycisphaerae > Sedimentisphaerales > Anaerobacaceae > PLanc-01. The sequence continues at coordinate 15,794 of JBDKRX010000074.1, read as the reverse complement.
TCTTGGGTGGGGCGCCGTGCGACACTCTCCATGGCAACGGAAGGAGACCCGGATAAGGTGTCGTGGAGGATTGTGCCCTTCCCCACGTCTCGTCGGGTTTATGCCTCAGAGCGTTCTTTTGCGGTGCGCCCTCCCCTGTTCATACTCGCGTCCGATTCCGTGTCAGCAGGCAGGTTCACCCCAGCAGCTTCTGCTCCCACCACTTGAGGTAACCCTCGTCCGAGATGGTGGGCGACAAGTCCCTCTTCTCCATGGCCTCGACGAAGGACTTGGCCATCTGGTTTTGCTCTTGCTCGATAATCTTCGGATCTTCGGGGATTTCACCGCGATCGCCCGTGGCTTTGACCCATTCGTCGAGCTTGCTGCTGTGCGTCTGCATGGCTTTCCTGTGCTTCGGGTCCTCGGCCAGGTTCTGCAACTCGTGCGGGTCCTGCTGCAGATCGTAGAACTCCTCGCGCGGGCGGGCCGCGGCCATGAACTTCTCCTGGTCCGGCGTGAGTTTGCCCTCCTTGTGCAGGACGTGCATCAGCGTCAGCACTGGGTACTGGAGCTTCTTGTAGCCGTTGAACTGGGTGTAGGGCCGATCCGGGTAGTAGTTGCGGAGGTACTTGTATCGCTTCGACCGCACGCAGCGGATGCGATCCACCGTCCCGTCGCAGCGGTCGCGGGCGGCGAAGATGTACTCGCGGGTCCGTTTCTTTTCGCCGAGGATGTTGTAGCCTTGCAGATACTCCGGCGGCTCCACGCCGATTGTCGAGAGAAATGTCGGCGCGAAATCGACCGTACTGACAAGATCGTCCACGACCGTCCCGTGCTCGATCCGGCCCGGCCAGCGGACGATCATGGGGACGTGAATCCCACCGTCATAAAGCCACTGCTTGCCGCGGACGTGCGGTTGCCCGTTGTCGCCGAAATACAGGATGATCGTATTCTCGGCCTCGCCCTCTTTCTGGAGCCATTGCAGAGCGACGCCGATCTCCGTGTCGAGGACCTGCATCGCTTCGAGGTAGTTGGCCCAGTCACGCCGGGCGACAGGATGATCGGGATAGCAGGGGGGCAGCTCGACCTTCGCAGGGTCGATGGGATTGTTCTTGTCCCGCCTGAAGTCCCGGTGCGTCATATCGAAGTTGATCTGGGCGAAGAACGGCTGGCGGCGCTTTCGCTGCGACCAGTCGGTGCCGTCGAAGGGCTCGCCTCGGGGTGTGAAGTTCCAGTCGGTCTTGCCGGGCTTCTTGTAGCTCAGGCCCGCGCAGTTGGCGGTGAAGTAGCCGGCCCGCCGGAAGTAGTCTGTGATGACCGTTGCCGGCGGACCGAGCACGTACCCGTCGTCGCGGTGGCTGCGGTGATTGTGGGCGCCGATGCTCGTCTGGTACAGGCCCGTCATGAAGCACGAGCGGGACGCCGAGCAAACCGGAGCGGTAGCGAAGGCATTCGTGAACCTCGCCCCCTCGGCCGCCAGCTTGTCGAGGTTGGGCGTCCTGACCAGCGGGTTGCCGTAACAGCCCATGTCCGGGCACGTGTCCTCGGAAATCAGCCAGAGGATATTGGGGGGCCTCGATGCAGGAGTCTTGGCTGGGGACTTCCTGGCCCGGCTGCGATGGGGAGAGGAAACCTTGGCTGTCGTCGTTGTGGTCTCGGTTGTGCAGCCGGCGAGCAGCGCCGCCGCTCCGCAACCGGCCGTCTTGAGAAAATCCCGGCGTTTCATCCGTGAAACCCTTTGAATTGACTATCTGCCATTTGCGATTGACCGTAGCACGGGCAAGATGGCCGTGCTACGAGAGTGTCCCGACGAGGTCGGAGAGCTTCTTGACGCCGTGTCTTACGCAGTATTCTTGGATGCCGTCGATGATTTGGATCGCAGCATCGGGCTGGACAAAGCTCGCTGTGCCGACCGCGACCGCCGATGCGCCGGCGATGAGGAACTCGATGGCGTCGGAGGCCGTGCGAATCCCGCCGAGCCCGAGGATCGGGATACCCGCCTGTTTCGTCACTTCGCTGTAGACTTTGCTCACGAGATAGACCGCGATCGGTTTGACCGCTGGGCCGGAGAGGCCCCCGGTGCGGTTCGCCAGGACGGGCTTGCGGGTCTCGATATCGATGACCATCGCCGTGAAGGTGTTGATGAGGCTCAGGGCATCCGCGCCTGCCTCGACTGCCGCCCGCGCGAGAGTGCTGATATCCGTTACGTTGGGCGACAGCTTCACGATGAGCACTTTTTTGCCCGCTGCCTTCCGCACCGCGGCGGTGATCTCGGCGACCTGGACAGGATCGCGGCCGAAGCTGATGCCGCCCTTGGCTACGTTCGGGCAACTGATGTTCAGCTCGAACCCTGCGATAGCCTGCTCGCGGGCCAGCCGCTCGGTGACTGCGACGTACTCCTCAATCCGTTCGCCTGCGACGTTCACGAAGACCGGCACCGTCATCTTTGCGATGGCCGGCAGCTTCTCGGAGAGGAAGCGGTCCAGCCCGACGTTCGCCAGGCCGATGGCGTTGAGCATACCTGCGTCGGTCTCGACGATCCGCGGCGTGCGGTTGCCCTTGCGCGGCCGGAGCGTGATGCTCTTGGTGATGAACCCCCCGAGTGCGTTGACGTCCATGAAGTCGGCCAGTTCGTCCCCATAGCCGCACGTGCCGGAGGCCGTGAAGACCGGGTTCTTCAGCCGAAGCCCCGCAAAGTCCACCGAAATGTCCGCTGTTGTCTTCGTCAATGTCCCCTCAAATCCCTCTACGGAAAATACCGATAGACCTCCCGCCGATGCAGGCATCGGACAAAGACGACTGTTTTCTCCCGGATGACAAGACCCAGGCGGTAATCGCCTATGCGAACACGGTAGCAATCAGCACAGCCCTTGAGTTTCTTGATGTCCAGGATATCAGGAAGTCCCGTTGCCGATTCGACCTGCAGGATGACTTCTCGAACACGGCGCCGTGTCGCGGTATCCCCGAGAGCCTCCACGTCTTTCAGGAATGTCCTCTTGAACTCAGTCTTCAAGACTCTCGCTCCAGGGCTCTGAAAACCTTCGCTCTGTCCACGGTTTCGCTGTCCTGACCCTCCTGGATTGCCTTGGCCAGCCCGGCGTCTTCCACGAGTTCTGCCAGCGCGCCATACAGAGCCTCATCCTTCTCCTGCAACAGCTCGATCAGGGCTTGCTTGAGCAATGCCTTCAGTTCATTGCTGTCAATCGTTATCGAACTCATGTGCAACTCCTCGTCGCTGGGCGAACCGGTCCTCAACCACACAATCCCAGTATAGCATTGCGTCCCCGCCGGAGAAAGGGGGCAACTCCACGGGAGCCCCTACCCCTACTCGCCGAAGACCACCGTCCGGGCGTCGAAGACGGGGCCATCCTGACAACAGAGCTTATACACAGTCTCCTGCGAACCTTCCGCTCCGACGTGTGGCGGTGCTGCGGGCCGGCACTCCACCGCGCAGCTCTGGCACAGGCCGATCCCGCAGGCCATCCGGCGCTCCATGCTCACCTGGCAGTCGATGCCTCGCTCTCCCGCGATGCGGGCGACCGCCGCCAGCATGGGCTCGGGGCCGCAGGCATAGAGGATCGTATCCTCTGGAGCCCAGTCCTTTTGCTCATTGAGCCACTGGGCTAATCGCTCGGTGACGAACCCCCGGTAGCCGGCAGAGCCGTCGTCGGTGGCGATGGCGGAAGAAATCCCGAATTTCGCAAAGGCTGGGATGGAGGGCGCGATCCCGGCGGAAATCTTGCCTGCAAGTCCTTCGAACGGCAACGCCGCAACGCTCTTGGCGCCCACGAATGCGACGGCTTTCATCTCGGGATGCTCGGCCCGCAGGTGCTTCGCAAGACAGCGTATCGGCGGGGCACCCATCCCGCCCACGACCAGCAGGGCCAGCCGCTTGTGTTTAGGCACGGAGAAGCCGTTGCCCAAGGGCCCGATGACGCTGACGGAGTCGCCGGTTTTCAGCGAGGTCAATCGCACCGACGCCGGCCCGAGCACGCAGTAGAGCAGCTCGGCGGTGGTCCTGCCTGCCTCGACCGTCACATCAGCAAAGCTGAACGGCCGGCGGAGAAGGATGTTTCGCCTGCACACATCCCGCAGATCCGCCGGAATCTGGTCCTCGGGAGGCAACCCTACCTCGGAGACATCGATCTGAAGAAACTGACCGGGGTGGAACTCTGCAAAGGCCTTGGCCCCATTGCTGGTGAACTCCAAATCCATCCGCCAGAAGCACTCGCCGATCTTACGGTTGGCGAGAACCGCGGCATCGAAGACGCCCTTGGGCATTGATGATCGATGATTGATGATTGATGATTTCACGGAAGGCCCCGACATCCTCTGCAATAATCCACTATCCTTCATCAATAGTCAATTCTCAGAGCACGCCCTCGTACACTCGAACGCCATCCACCACCTTGCAGACATGAGTGGCGTATTTGTTCGCAAACGCCGGGCGGCTCCGCGGGTAGGCGGCATCCACCGCTTGCTTGACCGCCTCGACGCTCTCGGCTCGGACCAGGGCGCCGGAAGCGCCCTTGTCGCCGCCGCCGAGCATTCGTTCGCCCAGCACGCCGGGGACCGAGCGGACGATGTCGCACATGGTCTCCAGTTCCGGCCCGGAGATCTTGTAGTCGTCGCGAAGGCCCAGTCCGTCCTCGCGGAAGATCGAGCCGACCGTCTCGACGTCACCCGTCCGCCAGGCGTCCAGCATCTTGTAGAACCGCTGCTGGGCGTGAAAGATGTACTTGAGCCGGAGGAAGAGGTCCGCGTGGCTCCGGCCGAACTGTCCCTCGATCTGATCATACAGAGCTTGGTCTTTGACATCGGCTAAGCAGGTGATCGGCATGCCGGCCTTCTGAAGGAGAACGACCATCTTCTCGCACTGCCTTCGCCGGACCGCGTAAGTCGCCTTCTCCAGGCCCGGCCGGTCCGTCCCGGTATCGAGCACCACGATGCGAAAGTCAATGGCGCCCTTGCCGATGGGCACGTACTCGATGGAACGGTCTTTCGGATTGTAGTAGGTCCCCATGCCCTCCTTGGCGAACAGGACCATGGTCTGATCGAGCTTGCCGCAGGGCGAGCCGATGTAGTCGTTCTCGACCGCCTGGGCCAGATCGACGATCTGGAGGGGAGTTTCAAGTTTGAAGTTTGAAGTTTGAAGTTTAGGGTCGGAGGCTCCGCCCTCCGCACTTGAAACTTGACACTTCAAACTTGGAACTTCTATGCCGTTGGCGTCGAAGAGGGACAAGATGAGATTGATGCACAGTGACGCCGAGCGGCTCATGCCGCCGCCGGGGATATTGCCGAAGAGCACGCCGTCAATGCCCTGATCGAGCCGGAATCCCTCGCGTTTGAGGATGTGGTCAATGCCGTAGGGGAATCGGCCCCAGGTGTCGGCGATGACTTCGGACTTGGGGGGCGGGACGCTGCCGATCGTGTACTCGATAACGCCGTCGTTGGGGAAGTTGCCGCTGAAGAGCCGGACCTTGTCCGTGCCGTTGGGCTTGTAGGCGAGCCAGATGAACCGGTCGGTCCCGACGCCGAACAGCTCGGTTCCGTTGTAGTCCCCATGCTCGACGCCGAGGCAGAACCGCGACGAGGTGCGTCGCATCTTGCCCCCGGCGATCTCGATCTTGTTCTCCTTCGCCAACTGCTGGAGCTTTTCCACCGCCGTGCGGTCTTCCTTCATCAAGTCCATCCCGACCTCAATCCAAACGTCCGTCCCATGCGTACTTGCTGCCACAATGCCGCTGACTATAGTCCAAGCGGGACGGGCTATCAAGCCCCAAATCGAGGTGCACGGCCGTTCTTGCGGTTCCCTCGGCGAAGGGATGTTCCGACGAATTCAAGGGGGTGCGTTTATCGCGTTGCGGATACCAGCGGGGAGGGGGCACAATAGCATCGTCGCACGGTTGTTCTCAGGAAGCTGGACACCTCGGAGGTCTCCCGAGGGGGGCCTCAGCACCCCCGTCCGTGCTGGGGAGCCTCTTGTCACCGGCGGACGGTCCACGCTTTGTGTCCGGCCTTCCCCTCTCTCCCCGCTGGTATCCGCAACGCGCCAAACGCACGCCGCGAACGCGACTGGGCCCTGAGGCTCGTGCAACCACGGTCATGCCTCGACCCGCGAGATTCTTCGTCGCTCTCATTGACCCTCCAGCAGGTATAGGTTAGAATCCCGGCTACGTCTGAAGGCGAATTCGATGCAGTCGGCGGCCAACCATGGTGATGTTGCGACATGGGAGAAGAGTACGGGACTTCTTATACAGGCGAAGCCAATCTGTCTTTCCCGTCTTATACAGACTGCATAATCATTGTTAGGCCGTGACCGAATCTATTCACACGCGTAAGGAATTTTTCACGATGGACATCCCACGGATATTCAACATCACTGAAAGTGCTCACCGCATCCACAACCCGATCACACCCGAAAAGCTCGCCACTCTCGGCGCGGCGCTGCGTCTGGAATCGGGGACCCGAGTGCTCGACCTCGGCAGCGGTTCCGGGGAGATGCTGTGCACCTGGGCACGCGATCACGGCGTCATCGGCGTCGGCATCGACATGAGCCGGCTGTTCACCGAGCAAGCGAAACTCCGTGCTGAAGAGCTCGGCGTCGCCGATAAAGTCAAGTTCATCCATGGCGATGCTGCCGGCTACGTCTCCGACGAGAAGGTCAGTGTGGCAGCCTGTGTCGGCGCCACGTGGATCGCCGGGGGAGTCGCCGGCACGATCGAGCTTCTGGCGCGGAGCCTGGGCGCCGGAGGGATCATCCTCATCGGCGAGCCCTACTGGCGGCAGTTACCGCCGACGGAAGATGTTGCCAAGGGGTGTTCTGCCCACTCGATCTCCGACTTTCTCCTTCTGCCGGAACTTCTCGCGACTTTCGGCCGCCTTGGCTACGACGTCGTTGAAATGGTTCTGGCTGACCAGGACGGCTGGGACAGATACGAGGCGGCCAAATGGCTCACCATGCGCCGATGGCTCCAAGCCAATCCCGGCGACGAGTTCGCGAAGGAGGTTCGAGCCAAACTGACCTCCGAACCCGAACGCTACGCCGCTTACACGCGTGAATACCTGGGCTGGGGTGTGTTCGCGCTGATGTCGCGGTGATGCGTTGGCGCATCCGGGCAGCCGGTGGCATGCGATCGCCGGTCACCCACGAGATTCCTCGGCGTTCCTATTGACCCTCCCGCGGGAATGGGTTAGAATCCTGGTCACGTGTGAAGGGGAATTCGATGCGGGCGGCACTCAGCTTCCATAACCTACGCCACCCCGCCGAGAGGGTTGAAGCCCAGATCAATGCCCTCCGGGCCCATCTGGCGGTCAAGAACGCTTGTCTGATGCAACACGTTGACGTCGCACAACTTAGGCAAATGCTACCCCTGCGTTCGCGGGGATGTTGCACCGCGCTCCAAACCGTATTTGGGGTATTAGGCGGATTGGCCTAATTGTTGTTAGACGCACGGAAATGAGCAGAAGACCTCGAACAGGAGTCTCCTATGGCCTTCATCTATGACTGGTGGAAGAACGCTTCCCGTAGCGACTGGCGGGATCACGTCGTTCAAACCATAGACATGAGTAGTGCACTAATCGCGGACTGGGATCACACTTTCTTTGAAGCCACCAAGATCCTGAGTGACGCATATGTTTCTTTGCATGGGCAGCGGGCAGTTGAACGCCCAGAACCCAGCGATGAGCATGAGCTGGAGGCCCTCTTCTGGGACCTGCAGCGCTCCTCGATAGTGATTGACTCAGTCGTTGGAAGCGCCTGCGTTGTACTCATGCGCTGGATGGACCAAGCGAAACGGATCGCAATCGCCGACTTCATCCTTCTTGAGACCAAGTTCCCATTCGAAACCGACCCGGAGTCCGAAAAAGACAAGTGGACCCGCCATGACTGCTTAGTGATGCGGGACTTTGGCTCCAAAGTACCTGAGAAGGATGTCAGTGGTGCCTCTGCAATCTGGCAGATCGGTAATGTCTTCAAGCATGGTGGCGGTGGCAATCTGCGTAAGCCAACGGAGAACGTGGCGAAGAAACTCGGGTTCAGTTCTCAAATGCTTGAAATCCCGGAGCATGAGGACGAGGAGGCCCTTCGACAGATGGCCCTTAAAGAAGTAGCCTATACTCTGGATGCTGACAGTATCGAACGAATGGCCCTTCAACTTGGATGTGGCCCGATTCCCGGTCTCATGCCCCTCTATGACCACGTTGAATCGTGGCAGAAGGCCATCGGCGAAAGGCTCCGTGACAAGAAGGCAGCTCTCTATGGCTTGCCATGATCAGTCCGCATAGCAGCAGCGGCGTCTAACAAGCCAATGCAGTGGAGGGCCTTCGGCTGCCGCTGATCGACATGGCGTTGGGTGCGAACGGATCAAGGGCAAACCAACACCGACGTCATGAAAGCAAATCCTGAACCGAAACCGAGCGTGGTTGAGCCGCTTGTGGGGCTGTTGTCTTGGGAGATCATCTCATGATTCGAGCAAACGGGAAGAGCCGGCGGCATTCTCCGATGGACGGTTGGCTGGGCATCGTGGCGACAGTGCTCCTCGCGTCGCGTATCGCCATTGCAGCCGGGGCGGGGGTGTTCGATGTCCGCGAGCACGGGGCGGCGGGGGACGGCAAGACGCTCGATACCGCCGCGATCAACAAGGCCGTCGAGGCATGTGCCCAGGCCGGGGGTGGGCAGGTGCGATTCGGGCCCGGCCGGTACCTGTCGGCCACGGTACACCTCAAGAGCCACGTTACGCTGCTGTTGGAGCCTGGAGCGGTGCTGGTGGGGGCGCCGGACCCCAACTCGTATCAGCATCCGACGCTGCCGGCCTTCATGCCCGAGGCCCGCTGGGGCAAGTGGCACCGGGCCCTGATCCTTGCCGATGGCTTGGAGGATATCGCCATCGTCGGCGGGGGAGTCATCGACGGGAACAAGGTCTTCGACCCGACCGGCGAGGAGCGGATGCGCGGGCCGCACACGTTCGTATTCGTCAACTGCAAGAACGTGACGGTCCGCGACGTGTCGTTCGTGGATTCGGCCAACTACGCGATCTTCTTCCAGATCAGCGACCGCGTGGACATCCGCAACGTCAAGTTCACCGGCGGTTGGGACGGCGTACACTTTCGTGGCGCGCCGGGCCATCCGTGCTGCGACGTGAGCATTACGGATTGCCGATTCTATACAGGCGACGACTCGATCGCGGGCCGCTACTGGGAGAACACGGTTATTTCCGACTGCATCATCAATTCGTCGTGCAACGGCATCCGGCTCATCGGGCCGGCCACCCACCTGATTATCCGCGACTGCCTGTTCTACGGCCCGGGCGTCGAGCCGCACCGCACCTCGAACCGCTACAACATGCTCGGGGGCATCAATCTCCAGCCGGGGGCTTGGGACGCGACCCAAGGCGAACTGGACGACGTGCTCATCAGCGATGTCACGATGCACAAGGTGACGACGCCGTTCCACTTCATGATGAAGCCGGGCAATACGGCCGGCCGGATCACGGTCACCCGCGCATCGGCCACCGGCGTGTACCGTGCGGCTTGCTCCGTCGAAAGCTGGGCTGATGCCCCGTTCAAAAACGTGACCTTCCGCGACGTGGACATCGAGTTCGAAGGCGGCGGCAGCGCCGAGACAGCCCCTCGTGAAGTCAAAGCCCCCGGCGTGGACGCCCGCCCGCTGCCGGCCTGGGGGCTCTACGCCCGCAACGTCGCGAACCTCACGCTCCAGGATGTCCGATTGACCTGCACGAAGCCCGACTACAGGCCGGCGATGATCTGCGAAGACGTGAACGACCTGACCCTCGACGCGGTCCGGTTCCCTCGCTATGAGGGAGTGCTGAATCCGGTCGTGCTGGAGAACGTCGAGCACGTCCGTCGTGGTGATGCGAATACCCGAGTCGATATCCCGGCGCAAAAATAACGGCCCTTCAGAGGATTCTGAAGGGCCGTTTGTGAAGTGGCACTCTCTATTTCACCAATCGGGCCGTGTCTGCATCAGCCCAACTGCGAAGACTCCGGCTATTTTGCGATTCCGATCGGGCTGAAGATCACATAGAACGCCAGCGTGATGATCACGATGACGATCCCGGCTGCCAGGGCGCCCCTGGAGGAGGTGAGGTTCAGGTTCGATTGCTTCTTGAACTCAATGGGTTGGGGCAGCGGCCGGATCATCGTGATGATCCACATAACCACCAGACACAGGCCGAAACAGATCGCCATGCGGTTGAGGAACTGAATCTCCGGACCGATCCTGTAGCGTCCAGCCAGGTACATTCCACCGTAGGCCACAATGTTGGTCAGCAGACCGACTACACCGGCTATCGGCGGGGCCTTGCGCACGAGCAGACCGAACACGAACACCGCCAGAATGCCCGGCGAGATCAGGCCCTGGCTCTCCTGGATGATCGTGAAGATGCTGTTGCTGATCTTCGGATCACCGAGCTGCGGGGCCAGCAGAACCGCCACGACGGTGAATACGAGCACAGAGGCCCGGCCCAGCAGAACGACTGTCTTGGGGCCGGCGTTCGGGCTGATGTACTTTTTGTACACGTCCATGGTGAAGATCGTGGATGCGGCGTTGAGCATGGCCGCCAGCGAGCTGACAACCGCCCCGAGCAAGGCAGCCAGCACGAAACCTACCAAGCCGGTGCCCTGAGGGAGCACACTGCTGAGCAGTTGTCCCAGGGCCGTATCGTACTTGTAGGCGATGAACTTCTCGTTGTTGACATTGGCGCCGGCGGCTTTGGCGGCATCCGTTACCTTCTGATTGTACGCAGCCACTTCCGCAGCCAGTTGCGGATAAACCTGCTCCCACGCCTCGTCGGCCGCGGTGAATGTGGTGTACGGCTGGACCGCCATGGCGGCGAACGCGTCCTGCTCCAGCGGGAGCACGTACGGGTTCTGTGCGAGCGCCGCTCTCATCGACACACCCTTCGGGTAAACGGCGAGCATGAACTTGCCGGCCGGCCAGGCGGCGACCTGCTCGGCCGTCGGCGCCTGCACGACCTCGACCTGCTGGGAGTCGGGATTGGCCTTGAGGTACTTGGCAATCGTGGATGCGTTATCGACCACCGCCTGATTCTGCATGTCGCCTGCGAACAGGTTGAACGCGATGATGCCCGGCACGACGATCACGAATGGGATCAACAACTTCATGGCGGCCGCGAACATGATGCCCTTCTGGCCTTGGGCCAGCGACTCGGAACCCAACGTTCGCTGCGTGATGTACTGGTTCAGGCCCCAGTAGTAGAAGTTGGGGATCCACAAGCCCAGCAGCAGGGCGGTCCATGGCAGGATGCTGTCGGTGCTCGGCAGGAACATGTTCATGCGGACTCGGTTCAGATCCATGAATCGGTCCATCGCCCCCGTTTCCGGGCCAAAGGCCTTCTGCCCCACAGCCCCGGTCCCGACATCCTGAATGAAGGCCAGCGGCTCTGTTGCCACGCCCAGCTTCTGGAAGGCGAAGTACATGATGACGCCGCCGCCGACGATCAGGGCGCTTCCCTGAATCAGGTCGGCCCAGGCGCAGGCCTTCAGGCCTCCCGCGGTGACATAGACCATGGCGATCAGGCCGATGACCAGCGAGGCAGTCCAGATCGGCACGGTATACCCCTGAGCCCCCATCTTGGCCGCCATCGTGCTGATCGTCAGGGCCCCGGAATAGGTCACCGAGGCCAGCAGCAACATGTAGATGAAGAGCGTCGCAATCGCCATGATCGTGCGGGCCGCCGCGTTGTAGCGATACTCCAGAAACTCGGGCATCGTGTAGATGCCCGCCCGGAGGAAGTACGGCAGGAATGCGAATGCCACGACCACCAGCGTGATCGCTGCCATCCATTCATAGCTGGCGATGGCCAGGCCGACGTGACTGGCCGCGTTGCCGCTCATACCGACGAATTGCTCGGACGAGATATTCGCTGCGATCAGCGAGAAGCCGATCAGCCACCATTTCAGTCCCCGTCCGGCCAGGAAATAATCCTCGCCGGTTTGCTCGCGCCGGCTCTTCATCAGGCCGGTTGTGATAACTGCCGCGACGAAGGCGACAAATACCGCGATATCAAGGAAGTTGAACACCATAGCCGACCCTTTCCTTGCAGAGCTCTCCTGACGTTGCGAGACACACGGGGGCGCATTATAGCCGGTCCGACGCTGGCTGCAACAAAATCCTCGATTGGCGAGAGCTCGCTGTGCAGACTGCGGGTCCCATAACAAACATGCAGCGGGAACTGAGAGCCGGATGCTTCTGCAGGACGAGTTATGCAGGAGCGACTGTCTGGAACGCCTGGGGCAGGGCCTCGATGATGTCCGTCGCCATCAGGCTGATCTGGCCGAGCCGGCGTGCGACGATGTCACCGGCCAAGCCGTGGAGGTAGACGCCGAGGATGGTCGCGTCGAGGGGGCTGAGGCCCTGGCCCATCAGAGCCGCGACGACCCCGGTCAGCACGTCGCCCGAGCCGGCGGTGGCCATGCCCGGATTGCCGGTTGTGTTGACGTACATCCGCTCGCCATCGGTGACGACAGTGCCCGCGCCCTTGAGGGCGACGACGGCCCCCGTCGTCTGAGCCAGTCGGATGGCGGCTTGTTGCCGATCCGCGGGCATTTCTTCTCGGAAGAGCCCCGACCAGAGTCGTTTCATCTCTCCGGGATGCGGCGTCAAGACGATATCCGCCGTGCGTTTCTTCGGCCAGTCCGAGAGTCTGCTGAGGTTGTTCAGCCCGTCCCCGTCAATAAGCAGCCGCAGGCCTTCCTGCTGAAGGAGGGTTCCAACGACTGTCCGCAGGCCAGTGCTCTGGCCCATGCCCGGGCCGATGGCGACGACGTCGTTGTCCTGCGCCGCATTGAGGATTGCGCCGAGAGCCTTCCCCGAGATTCGCCCCTCATCGTCCTCGGCCAAGGGCAACGTCGTATAGCACGGCTCGATGGCCGCGATAATGGGCAACGCGCTCCTGGCGGTGGCCACGCGGACCAGTCCCGCGCCGGCCCGCAGAGCCGAGCGGCCGGCCAGCGCCGCGGCCCCGGTCATGCCCACGCTGCCCGCGACGATGAGCACCCGCCCGAAGGTACCCTTGTGGCCCTCAGTAGGTCGCGGAGGAAGCTTCGGAGTGGTCTCAATGATCTCCATATTCAGTTCCATGTCCCGTCGGGCTCGAAATTCGAAATTCGAAGCCCGAAATCCGAAACAAATCCCAAGCACAAAACCCAAATGACCGAAACGCTGCCGCCCATCGGATGAGCCGTTTTGGATTTTGCGTTTTGGTCATTCTTGCTTGTTTCGGATTTCGAATTTCGAGTTTCGGATTTGTCTCAGCTCACAGGGTCCGGTCGATCTTGCGATTGATGATCGTCGCGGTGATTGCGGCGGAGAAGCCGTTGTCGATATTCACTACCGTGACGCCCGCGGCGCAGCTATTGAGCATGCTCAGCAGGGCCGCGATCCCCTGGAAGTTCGCGCCGTACCCAATGCTCGTCGGCACCGCGATGACCGGGCAGCTCACGAGCCCGCCCACGACGCTTGCCAGCGCCCCCTCCATGCCCGCCACGACGATCAGCACATTCGCCTCGTTCAGTCTGGGGACGTATTCCAGGAGCCGGTGCAGGCCGGCCACGCCCACGTCGCAGACCAGCTCGGTCCGCTGGCCCATGATCTCGGCGGTGACCTTGGCCTCCATCGCCACGGGCAAGTCCGCCGTGCCAGCCGTCACGATGGGCAGCACGCTCTTCGACGCCGGCAACTCCTTCTGCTCCAGGACGATCGTGCGGGCCAGTTCGTCGTACCGTGCGCCCGGGAACTTGCCCGTCCCGGCGAGGGCCTCGAAAGTCTCCATCTTGGCCCGCGTGGCCAGGACGTTGTTGCCTCGCGATGCGAGCGATTCGAAGATCCGAATGATCTGCTCAGTGGTTTTGCCCGGGCAGAAGATCACCTCCGGGAACCCCTTGCGAAGCTGCCGATGGTGGTCCACCCGTGCAAATCCCAAGTCTTCGAACGGCAGATGGCGAAGCCGCTCCATGGCGTCATCGACCCCGACATGGCCGCCCTTGACCTGTTCCAGAAGTTGTCTCAAGTGTTCCGGCTGAATAAGCGCACCTCTACACGAACGTAGGTTCTACACACTCACTAAACTCGAATTCCGAATATCGACCCCGCCAAAGCGGGAACGTAAATCCGAAACAAGCACGAATGACCAAAACTCAAAATCCAAAACGGCTCATCCGCTGGGCGGCAGCGTTTCGGGCATTTGGATTTCGTGCTTTGAATTTGTTTCGGATTTCGTATTTTGAACTTCGTGCTTCTCTCCTTATCCTGTTGAACTCGGCTCCAACGTCAACGGCGCGAACAGCCCGGCCTTGTACTTATGATACGCCAATGAGGCTACCATAACCGCATTGTCCGTGCAATACTGCTTCGGCGCCACGAGCAGCCGGCGGGGGGGCCTGCTCTTGTCGGCCATCTTCTGCATGGCCTCGCGGAGCGTGCCGTTGGCCGCAACGCCGCCGCCCATGAGGATGGTCCTGGCGCCGATCCGCTCGGCCGCCCGCTTGGTCTTCTTCACGAGCACGTCGATGACCGCCGCCTGGAACGACGCCGCGATGTCCGCGATCTGCTGGTTGCTCATGGAACCGACTTGATCCTGACCCTGCATGTCCTGGCCTCGGCAGTGGTAGAGGACTGCGGTCTTGAGGCCGCTGAACGAAAAATCGAGCGACCCCCGGCCCATCATGGATCGCGGAAAGTCGATGGCCCTCGGGTCGCCCTGTTTGCCGAGCCGCTCGATTACCGGCCCGCCGGGATAGGGGAGCTTCAGGATGGTGGCCACCTTGTCGAAGGCCTCGCCCGCCGCATCGTCGATGGTCGTGCCCAGCAATCGTAGTTCCAAGGGCGACCTGGCCTCATAGAGGCAGGTGTGCCCGCCGGAGACGATCAAGGCCACCGCCGGAAGTTCCAGGCTCTCTTCGCTGAGCATCGCCGATTGCAGATGCGCGTGGAGGTGGTTGATCGCGATGAGCGGCTTGTGCCACATGAAGCTGAGCGTCTTGGCCGTGGTGACGCCTACGACCAATGCGATGGTCAAGCCGGGCTGATTGGCCACCGCGACCGCGTCGATCTGGTCCTTGCCGACGCCGGCCCGGTCCAGGGCCTCGGTGATGACGGGATAGATATTCTCGATGTGTGCCCGCGAGGCGATCTCCGGCACGACCCCGCCGTACTTCTCGTGCAGTTTGGTCTGCGAGGCCACGACGGACGACCGGACGTCCCGGCCGTCGGCGACAATCGCTGCCGCGGTCTCGTCGCAACTCGTCTCAATACCCAGGATGTTGACTGATTTCCGTTCCATGATCTTGGGCCGATCATAGTCGCAGCCGTCGGGCATGTCAAACATGTGCCGCGGGGCGAAGGGAGGGGGCATGACTGCTGTTGCGTGGTTTGGAGTCCCGCCTTCAGGCGGTTCAGGACCGCGTAAACGCGGAACTCCGAACGTAGACTCCGCCGCAGGTGTGGACACGCCGGCCTGGCCGGCTTAGAATAACCCTGTGATTACGCGTGATCGACATGGCTTTGGATTGGAGATGACCATGAGCAGAGTGGATGACGCAGTGCAGTGTTTTTGTCGTGGGGCGGCGTGTTCCCAGGCGATTGTTGCCAATTACGGTCCGGCGGTCGGGTTGCCGGCCGAGCAGGGGATGAAGCTGGCCTCGGGTTTCGCCGGCGGGATGCGGCTGGCCCAGACCTGCGGCGCGGTCACCGGGGCCTTCATGGTCCTGGGCCTCAAGCACGCGGGACCCAACTGTGACCAGCGAGACGGTCGCGAAAGCGTCTATGCCGCCCT